>CAYWWL010000007.1:0-19275 GCA_964461925.1 uncultured Caulobacterales bacterium
GACGACGTCACGGGCCAATTGAGCCGCGTCGCGGTCGTTGCCGGTCTGCAACAAAGCGCCGGCGATTTCTAAGCCTATCACGCGGGATCCTCCAGATCGGTCCAAGAGAGAAAAGAGCTGCGCCCGCGCGCCCGACGCCGTCTCCGGCGAGGCGGTTTGCACAATCCGTTGAATGTCTTGGCGGACCTGGGCGTTCGCCAACATAGCGCTAACGTCGGCTGACCGCTGATCCAGCGGGATGGCGGACAGCAATTGGACCGCCCGCCGCCACCGTTCGGTTTCCGAAAAGAAGATCGCCGCCGCGTAGTTTGCGATCGGCCCAGGCGCCATATTGGCGAACAGCGCATCGGCTTCTTGCAGTCTGCCCTCGGAAACAAGAAGACGCGCATAGTCGAGACGCGCCCATGAATCAGATGGATCTTCAGCGATTATCGACCGGTACGCCTGTTGCGCGTACTGACGATCGCCCGTCCGCGCCGCCAGCCATGCGCTCGCTTCGATATGTTTCTTCTCCGTCGCGCGTTGGTTGAGGGACGGAAGAATGCCTTGCAAGTCCGTAACCCGCTCTTGCGCTATGTAGATATCGGCGAGACCGGAGAGAGCGCCCGCCTTAGAGCCAGGCTGGTTCAAGGCGATCGTGAACGACGCCTCAGCGCTATCATAGTCTTTGTTCTTGAACGCCAATAGTCCGGCGAGAAACGCCGCGGAGGCCTTTTGCTCTTGAGACTGCGGGAATAGGTCGTCTAACTGTCGCGCAGCCGCTTTGAGGTCGTCTTGGTCGATCGCGCGCTTCGCGGCGTGGAAACTCGACCAAAACCGGGCGGTCGCGATCGCCGATGCGAATTCCTTGGACTTGTTCGGATCAATTCGCGTCGCCCGATCGAAATAGGTCATCGCATCGCCAAACCGCTCCTGGTTCAATCGCACCAATGCAAGACCGGCGAGCGCGTCAGCGTCGTCTGAATCAATTTTCACCAAATCTTTGAAGGCGGCGTCAGCCGCAGCGATATCGCCGCTTTCCAGCTTCGCGAAACCGTCGCCGCGCTTCGCAGCCCGATTGCTCGGATTGTCCGGCGACGTCAAATTGGCCAACCGATTGGCGACGTCGGAGTCGTTCGGGGCCAAGGCGACAAATTTTTCAAAGAGCGCTTGATCCGCCGCGCTGGCGTTAAGCCACATCAACGCTTCACGCGCGGCCTCTAGCGCTTGTCCGCCATAGGAGGGATTGTTCGACAGATCCAGAAGCCTCGTGAGGCCGTCGCGTCTAGTGTCTTCGCGATAGGTCTTCACCCGCGCCAGCGCAAGCGCCACGCCCGGATCGGACGGCGCCTTCTGGCTCAAGCTAAGAAGCCCCTTGTGCGCGGCCTCCCATTGATCAGGCAACGCAGCGAGGGTTTGGTAGTATTCGAGCGCGACGACGCCATTGACGGGGCGTCCGCCGAAGCTTTCCTCATAAAGAGAAATCGCCCGCTTATAGTCTCCATCAAGCGCTGCGAGACGCGCGGACGCCAGCAAGTTGTCATCCAACTTCTCATTGTCGATTTCAGATTTCAGTTGCTCGGCGAGGCCCTCGGCGCCGGAGATCGCGGCGAGGCGTTGTTGCAATCGCCCCGCGCTGACGCTGTCGCCCTGAGCAAGATAAATCCGCCCTAGCATGAACAGCGCGTCTTGATGGGTCGGGTCGCTGGCCAAGAGACGCTGCAGGCCTGAAATGGCGAGATCGCCCCGCCCATTGGAGAGCCAATACTCGGCCTGCTCAAGGACGACCTTCTCGCCATTGATCGCAGACGCGCCGCCGCCATAGAGCAAACCGATCATGGAAAGCCCGCCTAAGAGCGCGTTGCGCACGTGCTTGTAACGCATGCGACGATGTGCAAGTGCTGCATTATTCACGTTCAGTCCCCTGTTCTAGAGATTCAGCGCGCCGGCGCATCAATTGGTACGCGCCGAAAGCGATGAAGAATGCGCTGAAGAGCATGCCGAAGCCCGCCACGATCGGGTGTTGCGCCAAATACCATCGCCCCCAGACCATGATCGGCAGTTCGCCGACATAGTATGAACCGCGCACGTCATAACTTTTGACGCTCTGGTTCATCACCGTGGCGAAACCACCATAGAGATTTTCCGATTCAGATTTTGAGGTGAGCGCCGCCGCTGCGCGCATGATCTCGCGATCGGTGTCGCCGGTGATCGCCACCACGGTCCGTTTCGCCGCCAATGGCGATTCAAAACTTGCGATCGATCCATCAATGATGGTGCGCATCAACGGCGCCGGCTCGCCGCTGTCCAATGTGGGATCGCCATTGGCGACGCCGAACCACTTAGCGAATTCATTGCGGCGCTTGATCTCGATTTCGTCTCGGGAGATCGCTATCGGGGCCGCTCTCGCGATTGCCCCGAGGTGTTGGAAATCGACCAACGTGCCGATGAACAAGATGTCTTTGTCGCCAACGCTATTGATGTCGTCGGCGGTCTGAACCGATAGGTTCACTGCGGGAAACGCCGTGTGCGTTCCAAACGCGCCGACGACCTTGAATAGCGCTTCGAGCGTCGCAGCCGAATAGCTTTTCGGCAAAACGATCGCCGTCTCGCTTAAGTCCGCCATTCGGGTGAACGGCAATCCAGCTTGCGCGAGCAATGCGAGATTAGGCATTTTCGCGAAGCGATAGGCGTTGGAGAAATCGATCGTGCTGTTCGGGCCGATCGCCGCGGACGGGCCGTCCACGGGCGCCGAGCAGGCGTTCTCATTAGTCGCCGATTTCAGATCCATGAAGACTTGGAGATTGTTGTTCCCGTAAACCGACTGCGTCGGCACGTTCAGGGACCAATCGGCCGCGCCCGCGCGTCGCAGGAGCCGGGTCAGCAAATTCTCCCCCTCCTCAAGATCGCCAAACGAGATACTGGACAAATATTGCTGATTAATCTGCACATCGATATTCGACGCATGCTGCACCAAGTTTCCAGCAGACGGCTTCTCGATATCGAGATTGAGGGTGACGGCGTCTTTGCCCCATACAAAAAGGTTCGGCGCCAAGTTGAAATTCACGGTCAACAATGACGGACGAAGGCCTTCGCTCTTTAAGCCGCCCGCTTCGGCGATGTCCGCCAGCCGAACGGGCTCGTCAGTCTGGATCCAGTTCGGCGCGTCATAGGGCTTACGCTCAGCGATCTCCAAATTGAATGGTAGGTTGGCCCGCTGGCCTTTCAGCTTGTCGCTATGCAGCGCCAGGGTGCGCGCCGCGGTCGCCACTTCAGCGCCGTCGCGGCCCATCACCAGCAAAAGTCGGCTAGCAGCGTTCCGCGGATTTTCGACGATCGCCAGCGACGGACCGGAAATGTCGCGCACTTCCAGATCGCCGATCGTGGCGTCGCCCTTGACGAACACAATGCTGTTCGACAGCGGCAGGTCATTGATCATGACGGGGAATTCGACGCCGCGATAGGACGCCATCGCTCCCCAAAACGACGCGACCGCCGAAGCGCCTTGAACGACCTCCGTCGATGGCGATTGCGAGAATACGAACGGCAGCGTCAGCGTCGTCGCATCGCGGGGATCGAAAAACGGGTTTGGCAAATTGGCGAGGTCGGCCTTCACCGGAAGACGACTCACTTCCGCGATAATCGAACTCTCGTGACTAATGCTCAGGCGATTTGTCTCGCTTGCGACCACTTCGCAGGAATCCCCCGTAGGATCGTTCGCTCGCACCAGGCGGAACACCAGGGCGTTGTCCTGGAAGAACAGATAGGGGTTCGGCTCGACGATGATTTCCTGTGAGCGCGCGATAGAGGGATCGATTTTCTGCTCGTGGACGATTTCATTGTTGAGAATGACCTGCAGCTTCGCCGCTTCAGGATCGAAAAACGCGGGATACGATACATCAAGCTTGATCTGGGCGGCGCGGACGATTTCGTCCGACCGCACCGTGAACTTGACGTCCCGCGCAGCGCCAGGCCCCTCCAACAACAAGGGAGACGCGACGTTAAAGTCTTTGAACGCGAACTCGACGGTCCGGTTGGGATTGGTTTCCGTCGCGGCGGCGGGATCGATCAGCGCGACGCCGGACGCCGCAACGCCAATGCCGGTCATCGCGACGATCGCGACGGTGTCGCGCACTTTCTTGTTGCGAAAGAAACCGCTTAGCGGGATTGCGATCGACGCAATCATGCGACCAATGGCAGTGAGAACCCGTCCCTGCTCCCAATTGTCCCATTCGCGCCAAACGTCAGCGCGTCCGAGGACCGCACGCACCAATTCGGACTGTTGTTCTATGGCGCCCGGGATAAACTCCACGCGCATCGAGCGATCGGCCCACTCCTTTACTTTGGCTTCGATCGTGATCGATCCGTCGCCAGCGGGCAGCTCGACATGAATATTGTCGCCCTTCCATTGATCCGGTCGGCTGCAATTTATGTGCGCGCCTGACACCGAGATGTTCGTCGTACACGCGCCGAATGCGTGGCCTGACTGCAGCGTCACCTTTGTCGGCAAGTTCGCCTCAATCCGAGGTTGACGACGGGTTTCGGGCTTCTCAAGGGCGACCGCCACCGTCACCCCAATGAATAGAATGCTGACCGTCGCCCAGAGCATGTTGACCGCAGCAGTGTCCGCGTCATTGCCGCTGAATTGGCCGCTATAGATGCCGAACGCGCCATAAAGCACGCCGCCGATCAACATCGCCAAAGCCAACATATGCGCCGTGACAACGGTCGCGTCGAAATAGGATCCTCGGGCGTCAGCCGCCTTCGACGTGACGTTGAACTTGCCACGCTTCGGGAACAGCAGCGCCGTCAGGGTCGGACGCAGGAGATGGAAAGATAGAGCGACTTCATGCACCTCGCCCCAGAACGGGTGTCGGTGGCGGCCTTGGACAATAGACGCCGCGATTGTCGCGACGACAATATGCGGCAGCGCATAAGCGAGAATGGAGGACGCGTCAGCGACGATAATGCGCTGGCCAAGAAACAAAAACACCAAAGGCGCGGTCAACAGGACGAAGCGCGGCAAGGGAAACAGGAAATGCAGCATGGCGTTCAGGTAACAAATGCGCTGGGCGACGCTGAGGCCGGGCCCGAATAGCGGATTGTCGATTCTAAAGATCTGCACCATTCCCCGCGCCCACCGCATGCGCTGCTTGATGTGATCCGCCATCGTATTGGTGGCGAGCCCGCCAGCCATCGGAAAGCGGATGAAGCCGGTGTTCCAGCCATTTCGCTGAAGTTTTAGGGACGTATGCGCATCTTCCGTGACTGTCTCGACGGCGACGCCGCCAATGCTTTCCAGAGCCGTGCGCCGGATTAGCGCGCAAGAGCCGCAGAAGAAGCTCGCGTTCCAAAAGTCATTGCCGTCTTGCAGAACGCCGTAAAAAAGCAGACCCTCGTTCGGCAATTTATCGCCGATCGACAAGTTTTTCTCAAAAGGGTCTTTGCTGTAAAAGAAGTGCGGCGTTTGCAGCATCGAGAGTTTTCGATCGCGCAAGAACCATCCAGCAGTTAGCTGCAGAAAGGCCCGGGTCGGCGCATGATCGCAATCGAAAATGGCGATAAGGTCGCCCTTTGATTGCTTGAGCGCATTGTTCAGGTTGCCCGCTTTGGCGTGGGCATTATCCGTCCGCGCGATATAGTGGACGTCCGCGTCTTTCGCGAACGCTCTCATCTCGTCGCGCGCGCCATCGTCGAGCAGATAGACATTCAGCTTGCTGGCCGGGTAATCGATCTTCTTGGCCGCAAGCACCGTGTTCTGGACCACGTCCAACGGTTCGTTGTAGGTCGGAATGAAGACATCGACAGTCGGCCATGAGTCAATGTCTTTCGGCAACGGCGCTGGCTGGCGGCGGCGCGGCCACAAGGTTTGGGTGAAGCTCAAGACAAGCACGAACCAAAGATATAGCTCGGCGGCGACCATGCCGTAGCCCAATAGCCCTTCCTGCAGGCTCTCAAACGCCAGGGTTTCGGTAAGGCGCCAGTACATATAGCGCGACGAAATGATCACAGCGCCCGCAGCGACGAGAAACCGGGTGAACGGCTTATTCATCTTCGAGGTAAGGGCTACTGCGATGACCGTGCACGCGCCGAAAATAAACTGGGCGTGGGTCGAGAGCGGCAAAGTAACCATGTACGCCGCGAGCCCTAATCCGACCAGAAGGATAAATGTTGAATACGCCGATGGAATCGACTTCCAAGCGACCGATTCACTTGCTTGAGACACCGCGCTCTCCCCTACAGTTCGCAGCGCTCGGCTCAAAGCCTTGCTGCGTACGTAATTTCGCGATGTTTTTTGTACGGTTGGTTTGGTTAGTATTCGATGAAGGCTAGGCCGACTGGGCCGCCACTATCGTCGGTGTAAATACTTTCTCGCCTTTCGACGCATCGATTAACAGCGCGTCGATTTTTCCTGCTAGAGTCTTAAGCTCGGACAGCATCGCGCTATGCGGCGACGCTTTTGCGGAAATGACTCCGCGCGCGAACGATTCCGGCGCGGCCTCGTCATAACCGACGCAGGAAAGAAGCTGATCGCCGAGCGCGACCTTCAGCGTATCTTCAACGTCGACGCACAATGGCCGCCGACGGTCAATCTGATTGATAAGATAGCGAATATTCGCCAGGGAACGTCCCTCTTTGTCCGCAGCAAGGTCGTGATCCATCATCACCGCCGCCGACGAGAGATCGGCGCGCAGGACATACATGATCAAATCGATGTTGGCGTGGGCTTTCAACGCGCTTAACGCCGTCGCCGGCATGTCGACAAGCACGAGATCGTCGCGAAACGGCTCCGTGGCCGCAAGGGCTTCGGCGAAACTCAAACCAAGATGCGGCGAAACGTATTCGCCCTCCGCGGCCAAAGCGCCATACGGAATGAGACGAACATTATCGTCGACCCAATAGGCCCCCGCCGCGATCGCCGCAGCGGATTCAGCGACATTGGTTTCGCCTGGGACGATCGTACGGGCGATCGTCGTGTCCAAACCGAAATAGCGACGCAAAATGTTTTGATCGCTGAATTCGACGAGCGTCACGCGGCGATCTGGGGAAGCAAGTTCAACGGCAAGGTTCGCGATCAACGTCGTTTTTCCGACGCCGCCATTTGGCGATGAAACGGCAACCGTTGGCATGATCGTGCTCCTGACTGACAACCCCAAAAAAGAACGGCGCCATTCGGCGGTTCTCTATGGTTCGTCGTATCAGCGATCCGTAAAGAGACTGATAAGAACGTTGTGCTTCGGCTCGGCGCGCGGCGTCGCATTCGACGACGCTGCATTGGCGCTAGGGCCCGCATTGACGGCAATCGGCTCGGCGATTTCGGAGTCAGCCGCGCCGGTCGCGCGTTTGAACCACGCGTCGAGCATCGGCCAGCGTCGCCGCGCCGCGGTCGCGCGGTCCCCGCGCGCGAACTCCACATAGTTAACAGGATCGAAATCCAAGACGTCTTGCAGGTGATCGAGATCTTTGTATGAAGTCATCGCTGGGTTTCATCTTTCAATCTGACTAGGCGACGGGCGCCGATAATCAGACCAAAGCAAGATGCGCGCCTGTTTATCGACGCCGCTCGTTCAGCGCGATCGCCGCCATCAGCACAAGGGCGGCGCTATAGTAATTGTCGTCCTGGGTCAGCTGAAAGCGCGGCTTTCCGTCGATCGACAAGGACCGACGAACGGCGCGACGCACCGCCCGGATGCCGTTATTGGCGTTTGCGCTTGATACGTAATCTCCGGCGACGTCGATCCAGTCGGGCATCGCCCCAGCCTGGGTGACGGCTTGCCATGCGCCTTCGAAGGGTTCGAGGAATGGCAAGGGCGCGGTCCGAGACCACAACAGATAGAGCGGGATTCGAATAGCGTCGTAGCCGAAACGCGGCGGGCGGCCCGGTGCGGGCCTTAGTTGGCCGGCGCTCGTGAATTCGATCCAATCCGGCGGTAAGCCAAACATGCCGAAACGAGCCGCTTCGATCAAATAAACGCCGTCATTGAACACCTGTCGCCAGATCCCGCCGCCCACTTCCATAAAATCTTCAAGCGCCGGGAACACATAATAAGAGGGATTAAGCGTCACCTTATCTTGCTGGAGAAAATGCGCCGCGCCAGGAAGGATAACGCTCGCCCCGCGAAACCGAGCTAATGCGTAACGTTCGATTGCCGCGACGATGTCGGCTGCATCGGCCAAATCGCTGTGCTCACGCCATTGCGCCCCGGCCCTGAGTTTCGCCCAGGCGATCAATATATCGCCATCGGTCGCCGTATTCGGGTCGATGATCGGTTCTGGTTGGTTGGGATCCCACTTCCAATAAAATAGATTATCCGGCCGCTGCAGCCGCGCGCGGGTCCAATGCCACATCCGCTGGAAGGTCTCTCGATCGCCAAATGCCGCAGCAAGCAGCAAACCATAGCCCTGCCCTTCGCTGTGACTAATGCCGTTATTGTAGGTGTCTATTACCCGGCCGTCCTGCGCCACGAAGCGCCGGCGAAACGCAGGCCATAGGGTCTCTCTCGCCGCAGCGAAGCTTGGCGCTAAGGCGAGAAGAGATCCGCCAGCCGTCGCAGCGAGAACGTCGCGTCTTGTCGACGTCCGCCGCTCCGGCGAGGATAAGCCATTCGATGTGAGCTCTGTCATTGCAAGGACGCCGCCGACAACTCCGTCTTCAGGCGTCATTCTTGCGCTATTCTCGTTAGATATTCGTCAATGGTGGGCGCGCCTCGCCTGCACGCATAGCAAGCGACGCGCCCAGTCGCTATCCCTCCAGCAAGGAGAGATCGGCGATCGTCTGGGTCGCCGCGACCAATTTTTGCAACAACGCCAGTCTGTTGCGGCGAAGCTCCGGATCCTCGTCATTAACGGTGACGTTCTCGAAGAACGCGTCGAGGGGCGCGCGCAAGGCCGCCATTTCGGTCATCGCCGCTTCAAAATTCTCCTCGGCGGTGGCGGTCGCGGCGGCGGCGGCTGCAGCGCTGAGCGCATCCGCCAAATCTCGCTCTTCCTGCAGGTTTAACAGCCCAGCGTTGACGTCGTCGCTGGATGGCGTCGCGCCCTTCTTCGATTCGGCTTTGAGAATGTTCGCCGCGCGCTTATAGGCGGCCGCCAGATTGGTCCCGTCTTCGGTCGCCAAAAGTCCTTCCAAGGCGACGAGTTTACGCTGGATCATCACAAGATCGTCTTCCAACGAACCGTCAGCGCGTTTGAGAACCGCGTCGATATGATCGTAGCGGTGGCCGGCGTCCTTCCAAAACACCTTCAAGCGATCGTGGAAGAAAGACAGGATGTCGCCAGGGGCCGACGGTAATGGCGTGCGCACGTCATTGGCGAGAATAATCTGTATTACCCCGAGCGCGGCGCGACGCAACGCGAATGGGTCGCTGGAGCCCGTCGGCTTCTTGTCGATCGACCAAAACGCCGTGAGCGTATCGATTTTGTCAGCGAGCGCCACCGCCACGGATACGGGCGCCGTCGGCGTCTCGTCGTCTTGGCCGGCTGGCTTGTAGTGGTCTCGAACCGCATCGCAGACAGCGGGCGTTTCGCCCTGTTCGGTGGCGTAGTAACGCCCCATAATTCCTTGCAGCTCAGGGAATTCATAAACCATGCCCGAAACCAAGTCGGCTTTCGCCAACATGGCGGCGCGTCGGGCCTCGTTTGGGTCCGCGCCGATCGCCGGCGCGAGACCGGCGGCGAGATCTGCGACTCGCTTAACTTTGTCGCCGGTCGTTCCGAGCCCCTCGAAGAAAGTCACTTCATCGAGCTGTCCAACGCGGTCGTTCAGCGGCGTCTTCAAATCTTGTTGGTAAAGATACCATCCGTCGGAAAGCCGCGCGGTCAGGACCCGTTCATAGCCGACCTTCATGGCTGCGCCGCCGTCCGGCGCGTCGAGATTTGCGACGAACACAAACCGGTTCGCCAATGCGCCGGTATTTGGATCGCGAACGGAGAAATATTTCTGATGCCCGCGCATTGACGCTGTCAAGACTTCGTCCGGCAAGGCGAGAAAGCGCTGGTCGAATGCGCCGATCATGACCACCGGCCATTCAGCCAATCCCGCTACTTCCGCCAACAGTCCTGGATCTTCGACCAATTCCAGCCCTTGCGCCTGACACAGCGTCCGCGCGTCATTCGCGATATTGGCGGCGCGCTCGTCAGCATCGAGAATGACTTTCGCCTTGCGCAGCGAGGCGGCGTAGCCGTCATAATTGCGCGCGGTGATTTCGTCGTTCGCCATGAAGCGATGGCCGCGGGTCTTGTCGCCAGCGATCCGGCCATCGACGTCGAAGCTGACGATTTCGTCGTCGAAAACGCACAAGATAGAGCGTAAAGGACGGACCCACCGCAGGCTGCTTTCCGCGGCGCTCGCCTCGCCCCAGCGCATCGACTTGGGCCAAGAAAAATTCTGAACGATTTCCGGCACGAACTCAGCGATCAAGTCTGCCGTCGCGCGTCCCTTTTGATCGACGATGGCGACATAGTACTCGCCCTTTTTGTCGGACCGGGTCTCGCATTGATCCACTGACTCCAGACCTGCGGAGCGGAGAAATCCTTCGAGCGCCTTTTCAGGCGCGCCGACCCGCGGTCCCTTTTTTTCGTCGCGCCGATCGGCTTGGCGCGCCGGCAAGCCGGAGGCGACCACGGTTATGCGTCGCGGACCGGCGAAGGATTTGACCCCTTCAGGCATAAAGCCAGCGTCCAAAAGGCGCTTGTTGACGGCGCGCTCAAGGTCGCTGGCCGCGCGGGCTTGCATGCGGGCGGGAATTTCTTCGGATAGCAATTCGAGCAATAGTTCAGACATAGCGCGCGTTCTATGGCCGCCGCCGACATTCTGCAAGCGCGGCGATCCTTAATTTCATTCGGCAGGTTTTGGCCGCAGCACCTGAACCGCATAGACGCGCACCGCCAGCTTTTCATCCGGCGTCAGTATGTCCGCTTCCACATGGATCAAAGTCTTCGAAACATTGGTCGCGCGCGCTTCGATAATCGCCGACGGCCGCATCACCGGGCGGAAATAATTCGTCTCCAGCCGTGACGTTCGAAACCGCGTGGTGGATTCCTCCAGGGCGCTCATAGCGGCGAGGCTGGCGATTTGGTCAGCGACGTTGGCGACGTGACCGCCAAACATGATGCCGTCGGGCATCACGAAATGGTCGTCGATATCCCAACTCATGGAGACGCGGCCATAATCCCAGGAGGTTATCTCCAGCGCGCCCAGCATTTTCTGGGTCCAATTGTAGTACCCGCCCTCGCCGGCCTGATATTTGTTGAGCACCTCAGTGTGGCGCTTGCTCGTTTTCTTGACCACAGGTCCGCCTGTTTTCGTCTTTGGAAGGGAGAACGCTAGAGAATGGATTGAAGCTGACGCGCCGGCGTCAGGAGAGATCGACGCCGCCTAGTCGGTATAGCCCTTGAGAGAGCCAGTGGCGACGTAAGCGAAAATCTCGAGCACTTGTTCGACGGTTTCGGCCACCGCCATCGCCGCGGCGTCCACTTCCTTCAGCGGGTGGACCAGGTCCGGGCCATGCATCACGATCAAGGGTTTGCCGAGCGCCGACGCATATCCTGCGTCAAAAGCGGCGTTCCACTGTTTGTACTTATCGCCGAAGCGCACGACCACGATGTCGGCCTGCTCAATCAGGGTCTTGGTTCTAATGGCGTTGATCTGCGCGCCCTTCCGATCATGCCAGAACTTGTCGTCTTCAGCGCCGAGAATAGCGACGCCGCAATCGTCAGATGCAGGATGGTCGGTGACGGGGCCGGAAAGCGTCATCGGCAGATCCCGGGCCCGCACGCCCGTGGCGAGGTCATCTCGCCAATCAGTATGGATCTCGCCGGAAAGATACACATTCCAATTCATCATCGACCATCCTTATCCATGTTTGGGAGGCTGCGGTTATTTCATCAACGTCAATATCGCAGCGGTTCCCACCCATCCCACGAACAGATGCAATCCGTCCAGCGCCAGGCTCAGCCAAGACGCATTCGGATTGTAGATCGGGTCATAGGCCATCAGCGGGACCGCCAAGACGAGCCAGGCGACGAACGCCGTCCACGCGGCGTCGCGCAGGGTCTCCGCGCCGCGCCACTTTAGCAACAGCCCGATGCCGATCACTTGCATCACGGTGATCACCAGCGCGGGCGCCAACCATCCCATGCCGGCGCCTTCGGCGTCGGCCTCGGTCACGCCCTCTAAGGCCATCCAAAGCTCACTGAACAATACGCCGTAAATTACAAAACCAGCAAAAAAGAACGCCAATGACGCGACCAGCACGCCGATAGGATTTAAGTCAAATATTTTGGGCATAAGATTTTCCTCCTTAGAATTAGGAGGTTAGCCGATTTCGGCGGGTTTATTAAGGCGCCTTCGAAATCTCAGATTCAACGCCCTAGCCGACCGAAATAGCCCTCTCATAATCGACCACGCCAGCGCCTTCGGAGCGACCTTGGGGACTGGCGAGCCAAGCTTCGCAACACGCTTTTGCAAGCGTACGAATACGAAGAATATAGGATTGGCGCTCGGCCACGGAGATAACGCCGCGCGCGTCGAGCAAATTGAACAAATGTGAAGCTTTCACGCACTGATCATAGGCCGGCAGCGGCAGAGCGGCGCCGCGGCGCTCCCCTTCTGTCAAAATATGCATGCACGCCGCTTCGGCTTCTTTGAATTGATCGAAAAGAACGTCCGTATCGGCAATGTCGAAATTGTATGCGGAGAATTCGACTTCCTGCTGATGGAAGACGTCGCCATAGGTGACGCCGGCGCCATTGAAGTCGAGGTCGAAGCCGTTGTCGACGCCTTGCACGTACATCGCCAGACGTTCGAGGCCATAGGTAATCTCGCCGGTGACGGGACGACAGTCAAAGCCGCCGACCTGCTGAAAATAGGTGAACTGGGTCACTTCCATGCCATCGCACCAGACTTCCCATCCGAGTCCCCATGCGCCAAGGGTCGGGCTTTCCCAATCGTCCTCGACGAAGCGAATATCATGGACGCTGCGATCGACGCCAAGCGCGTCTAACGAGTCCAAATACAGTTCCTGGATGTTTTCCGGAGACGGCTTCAGCGCCACTTGGAATTGATAATAGTGCTGGAAGCGGTTTGGGTTGGACCCGAACCGGCCATCCGTAGGCCGACGGCAAGGCTGCACATACGCAGCGCGCCACGGTTTAGGGCCGAGCGAACGCAGCGTTGTCGCCGGGTGAAAAGTGCCCGCGCCCATCTCCAAATCGTAAGGCTGCAGAATAACGCAGCCATGACGCGCCCAAAATTGTTGCAGCGTCAGAATAAGTCCCTGGAACGACAGATCTTTCTCAGTCACGATTTCGTGCCTTCTTGGCCGGAAGCGGCGATTCAATTGCGAAGGGGTGAGCGATAGGCGCCCGGCGCGCCGGGGTCAAGCCGCAGCAGCCCTATAGCTGCGCCATCGCGTCGACGATGCGATTTGATTCATCGATCGGCGGGAGCGCGTTAAGGGCGTCTTGGAAGAGCCTTTCCGCCTGGACGCGCTCGCCCCGGGTTGCGGCGATGAGCGCGCGCCCGACAAGCGCGCGATAATTATCGGGCGTGTATTCTAGAAGCCGCGTAAAGTCGGCTTCCGCCGCCTCGATATCGCCTTTGGCGGCTTTGCAAAAACCAATCGCCACCATGGCGTCGAGCGCCCAAGCGTCGGCGCTAAGGGTCGCCTCGGCTTCCTCGCAGGCCACCGCATCGACGCTGATACCGAGGATATCCTGCGCGGCCAATGGAATGTCCGGGGCGTCAGACTGCGGCGGCGACGGCGGATCGAATGAGGCCAGCTGCGCCGGCGCAGCGGCGGCCGCCGGCGTCTCGACGCGCGGTTCGGCCTCCCGCGCCGCTAAAGTCGGCGGCTGCACAAGCAGCGCCTCCGGTTTTTCGGCGACATTTTCTTCAGTCGCCTCGTCGCTATCGAGCGCTGGCGCGGCTTCACTCGCCGCCTCGTCAAAGTCCGACGCAGTTTCCGCTGGTGGGCCGAAACGCGTCGGAGGCGCAAGCGCCTCAGCGACCCGCTCCCAATCTTTCGGCTTCGGGGTCATCGCGGCGCCGAGGATCGGCAGATCCGCGGTATTCTCCGCAAGCTCGGTCGGCGCTCTAAGGGCGGCGGCCTGGCGCGGCGGCGGCGGCGGGGTCGTCGGCGCGGTCGAGCCATTTGGCGCCGCAGCCAAAACGATGTCTGTCCGGGTGAAATCGAGACACGTGGCGGCGCGTCCGTCCGCCTTACAGCGGCTAACCTCCGGGTCGCCGAATTCCGCTTCGAGATCGAAGCTGATCCGGCTCGAGCGCCCCATGGCGATAAGAGCGATGGATTTCACGTGCCGGCTTCGGGCCGCCAAATCGAGAGCGATGTCAGCGTCGACCCCATCGAGAATAAGCGAGCCGTCCGGGCGTTTGACCACCGGGCACGGCGTGGCGCAGACGAAGGCGATGCGGAGCAAGGCGTCGGTTTCGCCCAGCTGCAGATCGCGCAGGGCGTTGCGAGGACCGGCTTCCGGCTGGGCGACTGCCGCGCTGACGCAGCACGCCCCGACAATTCCGCGTATCAGAAATCGCCAATCCATAGACCCGTCGACGCTCTCCCGAGGCATTCGCCATCGCCGATCGCAAACGCTATTGGCTACGACCGACAACCTTCTATTGTCTCAACCTAGTCTCCAATGGACCAGAAACACTGCTTCGCGGCTTATACAAAGCTTTCCACGTGGCTTTTTTCTCTAGATGATGAAAAGTAACTCAAATATTAACGCGGGCCTGGCGCACCCTGGGATGAGGCGATGATTCGGTCCGAATCGCCGCCCGTCGACGCCCAACGCAGCGCGATCATGCGCGCCGTTAAAAGTCGCAATACGCGCCCTGAGATCGCCTTGCGCAAATCGCTGTTCGCGCGCGGCTTCCGGTATCGGTTAAATGTTGGACATCTACCGGGCTCCCCTGACCTCGTTTTTCCGAAATTCCGCGCCGTCATTTTCGTCCATGGCTGCTTTTGGCATGGCCATGACTGCCCGCGGGGAGCGCGAATTCCCGCCACCAATCAGGCTTATTGGATAGCGAAAATCGATCGCAACAAGGCCAGAGACCGGCGCAATATCAAAGCCTTAAGAAAAATGGGCTGGCGGGTGTTGGTCAGCTGGGAATGCCGCCAGAAAGAACTCTCCAAGGAATCCGCGCGCTGCGCCCGATGGCTGAAGCGGCGTTCGACAGCCGCCGGCACGGCGACATAACGCTGCGAGTTTGAGCCACATTTCAGACGATTTTGAACGCCGGCTTTTACCTGCGTGAAATTTTCCGCGCCGTAAATCTCGTCCTTAGCGGGGCTAGTTGAGTTCGAGTAGGTGCGTGTTGAAAATTCAATCATCGTGGCGCAAAGCGCTGAACAGTGGGCGCGTCATCGCCAAGAATTTGTCCCTTTGCGTCGTCGCAGCAGGTTTGACCGCCTGTTTCGCGTCGAGCGACGGCGGCGACACCCAATCGCCGTCCGCGAGCATCACCATCACCGGGAGCGAATTTGAGTTCCCCGATGATAATAACGCGGCCCGCTTCCTGACCCAGGCGACGTTTGGACCGACCCGCAGCGAGATCGACGCTCTGGTCAATTCTGGCCTGTCGACCTGGGTGCAACGGCAATTCAATGAAGACATTTCGTTCTTTTCCGCGCGCGTGGTCGCCCGCGGCATCGCCGAGGGCGACTTAGACGATAACGCGGCTTCGGATGTGTATTGGGACACGCTCGTCACAGCCGACGACCAGTTGCGTCAGCGCATGGTCTACGCCCTGTCGCAAATCCTCGTGGTCTCCGAAGCGCGCGGCTCCGATCTCGACAATGAACCACTGGCCCTCGCCTACTACATGGACATTCTGACCCGGAACGCTTTCGGCAATTTCCGCGATCTCATCGAAGAGGTCACCTATTCGCCGGCGATGGCGATCTATCTGACCTATTTGCGCAATCAAAAAGCCAATCCTGACACGGGCAGCGTGCCCGACGAAAACTACGCCCGAGAAATCATGCAGCTTTTCACCATCGGCTTGTTGGAGCTGCAGTCAGACGGATCGCCCGTCCCAGGCGATATCGAAACCTACACGAACGACGACGTGATCGGCCTCGCCAAGGTGTTCACTGGCCTTAGCCTCAAAGGCGGGTTTAAGAGCCGCGACGCCGACGAGGACGCTCTCTATAGCCGGCTCGTCATTTATCCAGAATATCACTCTACAGACGAAAAGTCGTTTCTCGGCGTGACGATACCGGCGAACACAGGCGCGGAGGCAAGCATCGATATCGCCCTGGACACGCTCTTCAACCATCCCAATGTCGGACCGTTCATCGGTCGCCAATTGATCCAACGCTTGGTCACCAGCAATCCAAGCGGCCCCTATGTACAGCGCGTCGCCCGCGCATTTGAATCAGGCACGTTCCAATTGCCGAATGGCGATTTCGTCGGCGAAGGGCGACGTGGCGACCTTCGCGCGACGCTGGCGGCGGTGATTCTCGACACCGAAGCGCGGCAAGACCCAAGCGTCTCCGGCGATAGCTTCGGCAAAGTCCGCGAGCCGGTCCTACGCTTCGTCCAATGGGCGCGCGCATTCAACATCCGAACGGCGAACGCATTCGAAGAGCGTTATCTAAACGACATGTCGAGCAATGATCGGCTTGGTCAACATCCGTTCCGATCGAAATCCGTCTTCAATTTCTACCGCCCATTTTATGTCGCGCCTGGCACGGCGACCGGCGACGCAAACATCACTGCGCCTGAGCTTCAGATCCTGAATGAATCGACCGCGGTCGGATACGTCAACACGATGAGCCGTTTCGTCCGCGACGACTCGCCGGACGAACGCGACGTCTCTGGAAATGCGTTCAGCCCGGATTACACAACGGAGATGGCGTTGGCCGACGATCCTGCGGCCCTCGTCGCCCACCTCGACGCCCTGCTCACCTACGGCCGGATGACGACGACGACCCGTACGCGGATTACTGACTTCCTCGCGGCGATGCCCTTGGAGGCGGACGATCTCGAAGAAGACCGCATGTTTAGGGTTCACCTCGCCGTTCTGATGGCCGTGACCAGCCCCGAATACATTGTTCAACGCTGATATTGGAATATTGATCGATCATGACGAAGCTTCACCGCCGCCATTTCCTGAAATCCGCAGCCGCCGTCAGCGCCGCGAGCTTCACCTCAACCATCGGCTCGTTCGCAGCCCGCGCGGCGGATACGACCGGCTATAAGGCGCTCGTCTGCGTCTTCTTGAAGGGCGGCATGGACTGTCACGACACGGTCTTGCCCTATGACCAAAGCTCGTACGATTCCTACACGAATTTGCGACAACAACTAATGGGCATCTACAATGCGTTGCCTGCCGGCCAAAACCGAGCGCGCAGTCAATTGCTGCCTTTGTCGCCAACCAATTCCGGCGATTTTGGCGGGCGCCAATTCGCATTGCCGCCTGAAATGGCCGGCCTGCACGATCTTTTCGCACGCGGCAAAGCAAGCATCGTCGGTAATGTCGGGCCGCTAATCACGCCCATCGACCGAACAGCCTACCGAGAGGATCGGAGCCTCCGGCCGGACAAGCTGTTTTCCCACAATGACCAACAAGCAACCTGGATGTCTTTGTCGGCAGAAGGGCAAGGTCTCGGATGGGGCGGACGGTTCGCCGACGCCGCGCTTCTCGCCAACGCGAACGCGAACCCAGTCTTCACCGCAATCTCCGTCGCCGGCAACGAAGTATTTTTGTCAGGCCAAGAAGCGGTGCAATTTCAAATCGACAGCGGCGGCACCGATACTATCCGCGAACTGGAAAACGACTATCTCTTGCGCGGCGCGCAACGTTCAGTGGTCGCGGAAGCGATCCTGGAAGATCATTTCCGCGGCACAGGCTTTTCCGGCGGTAACTTCTTCGAGCGCGACATCGCGGCTATTTCTTCACGCGCCATCGATTCCAACAAACTGTGCAATGACACCCTGGAGAGCATCGGCGACTTCGTAACTCCATTCCCTGAATCCGGCCTTGGTCGTCAGTTGTCGACCGTGGCGAAAACCATCGGCGCAAGAAATAGTCTCGGCGCGGCCCGGCAGGTCTTCTTCGTGTCCATGGGCGGTTTCGACACCCATTCGACCCAGGCGCAGAAATTGCCCGGTCTGCAGGCTCAGATCAATGACGCCGTCGCCGCCTTCTACGCCGCGACGGAAGAGCTTGGCATCGAGAACGACGTCACGCTATTCACCGCCTCGGATTTCGGCAGAACACTGATCATCAACGGCGATGGCAGCGACCATGGCTGGGGCGCGCATCATTTCGTCGTCGGCGGCGCGGTCAACGGCGGTCAAATTTATGGCGACGTGCCGCCGATGGAAGTCGACCATAGCCAAGACGCGGGACGCGGGCGATTGATCCCCACGACCTCAATTGAACAATTCGCCGCGCCGCTCGGGCGGTGGTTTGGCCTCAATGAGTCCGAACTTTCGACGGCATTGCCGAATCTATCGGCGTTCACAGGCTCACCGACATTCGTCTAGTAGCGCGCATAGAGCGCATCTTAGGATAACATCAACCAAGAGTTGGTGGCGCGCTCACCCGTCGCCCTTAATGTAATACGCATCTTTTTTAGCGTATTACTCATGCAGCATGCTCAAATATATTATTTGAGGCGGCGAATATTTTATTTTGGCGTTGTCTCATTATTTCTTATTTTGAATAGCGGAAAGGTCCATGCCGCCGCCTGGCCGCAATCCCCCGGCATTCTCTTCGTTGAGGCAAAGTTCCAGTCCTTCTCTAGCGATTCCGACGCATTTGGGTTCGAGTCGAAGGACTACATTATCTACGCCGAATACGGCCTAGCGAAGGGCAGAACAATCGGCGGCAAATTCATGGCGACCGACGCCACAACCAGCGCCGGTTCGTCGAACGTCTCAACTAGCGGTGTCGTCTATCGCGGCGAAGGATTTGTTCAATCACGGCTCTTCAGCCGCGGCCGATTGATTGTCTCAGGACAACTCACCGGGATCTATTCCCAATCCTTCGCCAATAATGAGCGCTCGCTGTCTCTGGACGACGGCGCCGGCGTCGACGGACGTCTGCAAGTCGGGTATTCGCCGAAGTTCGGCGTACTCAGACCCTTTATCAGCATTGAGATCGGCTACCGCCATCGCTGGCGGGATCGCAGCAATGTCCGCATTGATGGGCAAGTGGGCGCTTATCCTCATCGACGGATCATGGCCCTTGCGGGTTTTTCGACCGCGGGCGCGCCCGGCGAAGGCGCATTTCCCCGCGCGCAACTGACGAAACTTCAGCCG
>CAYWWL010000008.1:0-17513 GCA_964461925.1 uncultured Caulobacterales bacterium
CCCCTGACGGCGTACCCAACGGCGCGCCCGACGTGTATTCAAATCCTTCGCCTGGACGAATTTCCGGTTGCTCGCCGACGACGCCTTCGCCGTTGACTTCTTCGGTTTGGCCCATGGCGTCCGTGATCCGCCAATGCCGGCTCCGCAAGCGCACCGGTTCAGGGGAATCGTTTTCGATTCGAACCGTGTAGGCCCAAACATAATGGTCGTCTTCGGGGTCGGATTGGTCGTCGAGGAAATAGGGTTCAACGCGCACCCTGATGCCTCTTGTAATCCGCTCGTACATTCCGATCCTCCAACGCTACGGCCGCATCTTTGGACGACTCGCCGTCATTGATCTATAACGCCCTTTCGGCTGTCGCCAAGTAAGTATTTCGCTGGGCGTCGTCGCTTATGAAGCGAATTAGACTTTCGCCCAGCGGGATGCCGGAACGCTAGCGCGCATATGACAAAAGGATGGTGGCCATGGGCGTGATGCCCGCTGAACAAATTCTCGAATTGGTTGCGGCGAATCAGATCCGCTGCGCCGATGGCGCCCCAGGATCGCAGCTGCAACCCGCGAGCCTCGATCTGTCGCTTGGGCGACGCGCATGGCGCGTGCGGGCGTCATTTCTACCCGCCCCAGGCGCAAGCGTGCAGGACCGATTGAATGACGGCTTGCTGATGCATGAGCTCGACCTCGCCGACGGCGCCGTCCTTGAGCGCGGCTGCGTGTACCTGGTGGAGCTACGCGAGTCCCTGAATCTGCCGCAAGGAGTAGCTGCAGCGGCGAATCCGAAAAGCTCAACGGGCAGGATCGATGTATTCGTCCGCTTGATCGCCGATGGCGGCGCTGGCAAGGCGGCGGCCTTCGACGAAATCCCGGCAGGGTACCAAGGCCCGCTCTATGCGGAGATTAGCCCGCGTACGTTCTCGATATTGGTGCGTGAAGGCTCGCGACTAAACCAAGTTCGGTTTAAGTCCGGCGACGCCAGGCTCACTGACGCCGACCTCGCCGCCTTGCACCGCCAGCACCCGCTTGTCGACGCCGAAGCGGACATCGATAACGGCCTACGATTGAGCGTCGATTTATCACCGTGCGCCGACGGCGCGCCAATTGGATGGCGCGCGCGCCGCCATGCAGCGGTGATCGACGTCGACGCGCCCGGCGCCCACGATGCGGATGACTTTTTTGAAGCGATCAGCGCGCCAAAATCAGGCTTTATCATTCTCGATCCAGATGAATTCTACATTTTGGCGTCAAGCGAAGCGCTGTCGATCCCGCCCGACTACGCCGCGGAAATGACGCCGATCAGTCCAGGCCTCGGCGAATTCCGAGTGCACTATGCCGGGTTTTTCGATCCTGGGTTCGGCTTCTCCAGCGCTGGCGGCCTTAACGGCAGCCGCGCGGTTCTTGAAGTTCGTAGCCGTGATGCGCCTTTTGTCCTGGAGCATGACCAATTAGTCGCGCGGCTTGTCTATGAGAGGATGGCCGAACGCCCTCGCCAGCTCTATGGAGATGGGCTATCGTCGAATTACCAGGGCCAGGGCCTGAAGCTATCTAAACATTTTAGGGCATAGTCGCGTTATGTTGTCTGTTATTCTCGCTGCATTGCTGCAGCCAGCCCCGCCGGCTGAAATCGTCTACGATCCGTATCTTGAATGCACCTGCCCAGAGACGCCGCCGAAAGGCGTGATCGAAATCAGCGGGTTGCCAAAGGACGCGCAATTGGCGCTGGCCCCTGATGGGCGCAGCGTTTTGCGGGAGCAGACGACGATTTTCTCCGTGCTCCGCTCAAGTTCGCCGGACATCAAGGGCGAAGTCGGCGTTTGGCACTCGACCAACCCGAAGGATTGCGGCGTATCCTATGATTATGGTCGCCGCTATACGGTTCGCATCGTTAGACGCAATGACCGTCTTGAAACAGACTACTGTCTGGCGCCGAATGGGAAAGGCGCGCAATAACTAGCTGCGCGCAAAAGTCACCGCGAGATTGTTGGCCGGCATGTCGATCACGCGATCGAGGCGCAGCCCTTGTTCCTGTGCGTAGGGCGCGACCTCGCGGTCGAGGTCGCGCACGCCCCATCGCGAGTCGCGAGATTTAAGGCTGGCGTCAAAGTCGGCGTTCGAGGGCGCCGTATGCGCGCCTGCTCGCATAAATGGTCCGTATAGAAAAAGCCGGCCCTCTTCAGTCAATAGTCGACCAGCGCCGCTCAGAAGGCCGCGCATAGCTTCAATCGGCGCGATATGGATCATGTTCATCGACGCGACGCCAACGAACCGCAAGGCGGGGTCGACAGGCCATTCGTTCTGGCTGGCGTCGATCGAAAGCGGCGCCTCAACGTTCGGGACCTGACTAAATTTTTTCCAAGCGGCGACCGAATGGCGCGACGCCTCGTCGGGATCGCTTGGCCACCAAGTAATCTCGGGCAAGGCCGCGGCGATATGCACGGCGTGTTCGCCGGTGCCGGAGGCGATTTCAAGAACGTCGCCCTGTCGCGGCATCGCCGCGCAGAACGCGTCTCGGATGACGTCTTTGTTGCGCCCGACGGACGGCGAGAAAAGCCGGCCGTCCGCTTCGTCGCGCTCTTCCAGGGCGATTGGTTTTTTCGCGTCGCTCATTTCGTCCCCGAGCATGTCGCGCCGCCGAGGACGCAGAATTTTGAACAATGCGGATGATTCAATGGCAGTGGGCGCAGCGATGCATCGAGATCGGGTCCGAGGTCGAACGCCGGATCCTCCGTAATCAGCGTGCACGCCAATACCGTCGGCGTCGGCGCGCCCTTGCGCTTGACGATCATCCGCGCGGTGGCGCACATCAGCGTCGACGGGTCAAATTTGAGGATTCGCCAACAATCCTCGGTGATTTCAGGCGTCTCGGGCGACCCGTCCATTTCTGGAAAGATCACCAGATGGGCGGGATCTGACGCGTCTAAGTCAAGGTCGAGCCTGTCGAACAATCCCTGGTAGCCCTTGACCGCGTCCCTGGGCGTTTCATGGGAAAGCGAACGACCGGCTATCGCCAAAGGCAGGCCGTTCTTCGCCGCCCAGGCGACGCCTTCAAGCGCGGTTTCGAACGCGCCGTCGCCGCGCTCAAGATCATGAATCGCCGCAGTGTAGTGGTCGAGGCTGACGCGCAATTTAAGCTGGTCGTGGAACGCGTTGGCCAGCGTCAGTATCCGCGACTTTATCTGTGGGCGCATCATCGGCCGCATGGCGTTAGTGAGCACCAGGGTCGAGAACCCGCGCTCCAATGCCGCTTCGAGCAGCTCAGACATATGCGGATTCATAAATGGCTCGCCGCCGGTGAAGCCGATCTCGACGGCGCCGTGAGCGCGTGCGGCCTCAAGGTAAGGAATGAGTTCGGCGGCGGTAAGATATATCAGGGCGTCGTTGGTCGGCGAGCTTTTAATATAGCAGTGGGCGCATTCGATATTGCAGAGCGTGCCGGTATTGACCCATAGGGTTTGCAACGAGGCGAACGGCGCTTTGCCACGCGCCTCGCCTTTGGCGGTGAGGGCGGGGTTGGTGAAGGGAGGCGGAAGAGTCCCCCGATTTTGGACGTCGCCATCAGCCATATAGAGATCCCGGATTTCGGAAGCGAACCAAGAAAAAGCCCTTAAGCTGGCTGCAAAGCAAGCTTAAGGGCGGTAAAAAGTTCGTGTGGTGGCGCGGCGGCCGATTAGTCCTTGGTGCGATCGATGGGCTCGCCCCAGATTGCGTCGTCTTCATAGACGAACGAGTCAGTCTCCGCCTTGTCTTCGGTTGCGGTCGCCGGCGCGGTCAAGGTCGGCGCGAGGGTCGCGCTGGCTTCGCCGCTAGTGGTCAATTCCGCAGGGCCGGCGGCGGCCGCTACTGGCGCCAATACCGCCCCAGCGTCCTTATTGGCGAGACGCCATGCGGCGTTTTGCAGTTGCGCGGACGCAGGATTGTAAACCTCGGCCTTATAAATCACTTCCGCCGGCGCGACGCTGGCGTTGTAATAGGCGTGGTTCCAATTGGTGCGCGACTTCAGATAAGCGCCCTCAAGGCTGACGCCGCCGTAAAGGCCGCGCGAGCGCGAGAACGCCAATACGTCGGTCGTCTGCGCTTTTGCGCCGACGCCGATAGGGCCTGCGGCGACGGAGATGTCGCCGCCAAGTTTGACGTTAGAGCTCAGCAGGCTGTTCATGCCCTCTTCGGTCATCACCAAGAGCACGACCTCAGAGGCTTCCCCGCCAGCCTGGAAACCGAAGGAGAGCGAACCAATCGTCATAAACGTCGGCTGCGACCAAGTCCCGTCCTTGTTGCGCGCGATCATCACCGCATCGCCGGCCGAGCCGCCAATGATAAAGCCAGCCCGCACTTTTTCCGGGATAATGACCATGGCCTTCGCGTCGTCCGCCAGGTCCCACATGGGCTTGAACGCCTCGTCCGCAGCGAAATAGGCGGCGGTTTCGGAGGCGTCACGAACGAGTTCGATGGCTTCTTGGCGTTTATCGCCGGCGGACGCGGCGGTCATTGGCGCCGCGACGGCGAAGGCCATTGCGGCGGCGAGAATGGGGGTCAATGTCTTCCGTGAGGACATGGGGTCACTCCTTTTCAGGCGCTGAATACGTGCGCCGGGCGGGTTTCGCGAATATTTGGGGCGCAAATGGGGCCCTGTGGATAAATAAATGGATAGGTTCGCAGCGAGCGTCGACCCCCCGATGGCGAAACTCGTGATAAAGTCGCATTTGTGCGTTAGTTCGTTTTTCGCAGCGCAATGGCCGAAGCCGGACCCGATGGCGAAATCGGTGCAATGCGGCGATCGACGCGACAATCAGCGTGCGGGTGTAGCTCAATGGTAGAGCAGGAGCTTCCCAAGCTTAAGACGAGGGTTCGATTCCCTTCACCCGCTCCATCGCTTCGCTTTGTTCAGCAAAACGACGCCGAATGTGCGCAGTTGGCGGCCGCCGATTTCTATTGGCTTCGCCCGAATCAATCGCCCACCCGTCGAATGACCCAGCCTTGCACGGTCCCTTCGCTTTGGCTTGGATAGGAAAATTTCTTCCCGCCAAAAGACCATGACGTCTTTTGTTTCTTTGCAACGTACTCAAATGGCGTCGAAATCGTCAGCGGCGTAATGTGAACGTCCGCGTCCCATGGATCGCATACGCTGGCGTAGATGCGTCGGCCGAATACATTGACGGTGTCGACGACGACGAAATGGCCGCCCATGCCGCCCGACCAGTTCACCAAGACAATAATTGGATATCCGTGAAGATATGTGTTCACTATCGGGCCGGCGCCGACATATTCCTTGCCGACGCTGTCGACAATCGTCTGGGCGACTGCAGTCGTCCCAACGTTCTTAGCTTCCCATTTTCCGACGTTCAGATCGTTCAGCGTGTCCGCGAGCAGTCCGGCATAGGTATAGACGCTGCCGTCATACACATATCCATCGTCTACGGATGACCCGGCCAAGTGTTTGTCATAGGCCTTGTAGACTTCGGTCTCCACGTGGACCGCTTTCTTGCCTGGCTTCAATTTGTTGACCTTAAAGACGCACATCATGACTGACGCGATGCCGCAGGAATTCTGCGCTTCCTGACCGTAGACAAGATGAAAATCGCCAAAACGCGAAAACCGTGTGAACCACCCCATTGCTCTCTCCCAGCAGATTGAGGGCCGATGATCGCGGCGTTTGGGCGCGGGCGATCGCCGCCTTTCTTCTTCAGTTGAATGACGCTTAAGAATTACGCGACCGCAAAGCTGCCCGCGCTCCGCCGTCCAACGGGCGGCGGTGGGACAACTCGTATCGATCAAGTTTGGATGATGGCCGCCGACTTGTCGAGATCACGGCTTTTACGCCAGCGTGTAATCGTCGTGAGACGCGCGCGAATCTCGGTTTCGCCGTTGAAATCATGACGCTCTTCCCTGGGGTTTGGAAATGCCGCGACGCAGCGTTCGCCCTAATCGTTTGACGCTTCTCCCGGATGCGATCAGGATTCTCTCCCTCACACCGGCAAGCGAATGGCGTCGACCATGGCGCGGACGCTGTTTGGCGTCGGCGGCGTGAAGCGCGCGCAGGCGACGGCGACCGCGAAGTTGATCAGCATGCCGATAGTGCCGATGCCCTCAGGCGAAATGCCGAATAGCCAGTGCTCGGCGCTGTTAACGGCGCCGAACCATGGCGATTTGAAATAGACGATATAAGCCAAGGTGAAGGCGAGGCCGGCGATCATGCCGGCGACGGCACCCTCGCGATTGACGCCCTTGAAGAAAATCCCCATCAAGATCGCCGGGAAGAGCGAGCTGGCGGCGAGTCCGAAGGCCAGCGCCACCACTTGCGCCACGAAACCGGGCGGATTGACGCCGAGATAGCCGGCGATCACGATCGCCGCCGCAGCTGACGCGCGCGCCGCCAGAAGTTCGGTCTTCTCAGTAATTTGTGGGCGGAATGTTTTCTTTAGAAGGTCGTGGCTGACCGAGGTCGAAATCACCAATAGAAGGCCCGCTGCCGTCGACAAAGCCGCCGCGACCCCGCCCGCGGCGACCAGCGCGATGACCCAGCCCGGCAGGTTGGCGATCTCCGGATTGGCCAACACCATGATGTCGCGATCGACGGCGATTTCATTGGCGTTTTCTGTGGGAACGTTGGCGATGAGGCGTTCTCCAGAGGCGCCGGTTTCGCCAGTGAAGGTCGTCTTGCCGTCAAAGGGGCTGCCGGCGGCGTATTGAATGACGCCGTCGTCGTTCTTGTCGACCCAAGCAATGAGGCCGATATTCTCCCAGGTTTTAACCCATTGCGGCGCCGACGCGTATGGCGTCTCATGAACGCTTTCGATGAAATTCAATCGCGCGAAGGCGCCGACCGCCGGCGCGGTGGTGTACAGCAAAGCGATAAAAATCAGCGCATAGCCTGCCGACCGGCGCGCGTCGGACACTTTTGGCACGGTGAAAAACCGGACGATCACATGGGGCAGGCCCGCCGTGCCGACCATCAAGGCCAGCGTGATCGCGAATATGTCGATCGTCGATTTCGATCCAGCAGTGAAAGCGGTGAAGCCGAGGTCCACCAGGGCGGCGTCGAGGCGCTCAAGAACTGGCGCGCCGGTTGCGTCGGCCGCGCCGAGACCGAGTTGCGGTATCGGATTGCCGGTGACCAGCATGGAGATGAAGATGGCGGGCGTGAGATAAGCGAAGATCAAAACGCAGTATTGCGCGACTTGTGTATAGGTGATGCCTTTCATGCCGCCAAGGACGGCATAGGAAAAGACAATCCCCATGCCGACGATCACGCCCCATTCAATAGGCAGCTCTAAGAACCGCGAGAACACCACGCCGACGCCGCGCATTTGTCCGGCGATATAGGTGAATGAAATGATTATCAGGCAAACGACGGCGACGACTCGGGCGAGCTTTGAATAATATCGTTCGCCAATGAAATCAGGCACCGTGAATTGGCCGAACTTGCGCAGATAGGGCGCGAGCAAGAGCGCCAGCAAAACATAGCCGCCTGTCCATCCCATTAAATAGACGGACGCGTCATAGCCGGCGAAGGCTATAATGCCAGCCATCGAGATGAACGACGCCGCGCTCATCCAATCGGCGGCGGTGGCCATGCCGTTGGCGATGGGATGCACATGGCCGCCAGCGACGTAGAACTCCTCGGTCGAACCAGCGCGCGACCAAATGGCGATGCCGATATAGAGAGCGAATGACGCCCCGACAAACAAGTAGGTAAGGGTCTGGGTGTCCATGGTTCGCCTATTCGTCGCTGATATTGAAACGCCGTTCGATCGTCCGCATGCGAGCGGCGTAGACGAAGATCAGGACGACGAAGGTGACGATCGAGCCTTGCTGCGCGAACCAGAAGCCGAGCTTAAAGCCGCCGATGACGATCTTATTCAACGCGTCGACGAAGAGAATGCCGGCGCCGAAGGACACGATGAACCAAATTGACAAAAGAACGCCGAGTAGCTTGACGTTCTCACGCCAATAAAGCGCGGCGGCGTTGGGCGCGTCTCGGTCTACGGACGCAGCAGCGTGGTTTTCGGTATTCATCACCGCAAATTATGGGGATTTCTCGGCGGCGCCTAGCGGAACTGTGATTGCCTTCATGGTTCAAGCGGCAATAAAAAAGCCGACCTGGCGGCCGGCTTTTTCATCATTGCTGAGAGGCTGTCTATTCAGTCGCCGGCGCTTCTTCGGCTTCCGGCGCCGCCTCAGCGGCCGGTTCTTCCTCAATCACTTCAGGGACAGGGAAGGGAACAGGCTCGTCCGACAGGGACTGTAGATAAGCGAGGAGGTTGGCGCGCTGGGTCGCCTTTGGGAACCGTTGCACCATCGCGGTGCCGGCGACGAAGCCCTGGGAATTTTCAATGTACTTGTCGAGACGCTCAAACGTCCAATCGCCGCCAAGGCCTTGTAACGCGCCCGTGTAGCCAAAGCCAGAAACGCTGGCGACGGGGCGATTGACGATGTCCCAAAGATTAGGGCCGGTGCCGTTAGCGCCGCCTTTTTCGAAGGAATGGCAGGATTTGCAGATTGCGGCGCTGCGCTCTCCGCCTTTCGCCGAGGCTTCGGCCAACAATTGCGCCAAGGTCTTTTCGGGCGCTTTCGGGCCTTTCTCGGCGCCAGTTTCAAATTCGATCGGATACGCCAGATGCAGCTTATCGTGAGGGCCATGGTGCCCGCCGCCCATCAGCGCGCCCGCCAGCTGCGGCAAGCCAAAGAACAGGAGCAACGCCGTCAAAACGCTGAACAAGAGCTTATTGACAAAAAGTGGGTCTTTCATAGGTAGCCTTTAGGTTCGCAAGCCTGAAAAGGGTGTTGACGAGCGATTTAGCCTTGTCGTTCGCGATGCGCAATGCGGCCCAAGCGCCGAATGCGAGATAGATCGCATTTGACGCACGAAAATTGCAGCTTTTGTCCCTTCAAGAGAACTTGCGGGCGCAATTTTGCGTCGAGGCGCTGGTTGAAGCATACTCCGCGGCTTCGCGGCGCGCCGCGAATGGAGGCCATAGAGGACGCTATGACAGAGAAGATCGCATTTCAGGGGGAGCCAGGCGCTTATTCGGAAGAAGCCTGCGACACTTTTGCGCCCGGGTTCAGCCCGCTTGCCTGTCCAACCTTTGAAGCGGCCCTCCGCGCCGTCCAGGAAGGCCGCGCCGCGAGGGCCATGTTGCCGGTTGAGAACTCACTGGCGGGGCGGGTGGCGGATATCCATCACCTGTTGCCGGAAACGGACCTGCATATTATCGGCGAGCACTTTTTGAAGATACGCCACCAGCTATTGGCATTGCCCGGCACCGATCCGGAGACGTTAGAGGTGGTCCGCAGTCATTCCATGGCGCTCGGCCAATGTCGGCAGATCATCGCTGAATTGAATCTCACTGCGAAAATCGCTGGCGACACCGCCGGCGCCGCTAAGCGCTTGAGTGAGACCAAGTCGCCGCGGGAATCTGTTTTAGCGTCGGCCAAAGCCGCTGAAAACTATGGCTTGGAAATCCTTCGCAGGGACGTGCAGGACGCCGGGCATAACACGACCCGGTTCCTGGTGATGTCGAAAACGCCGGCGGACCCGTCTCCAGAAGATGGCGACGTGGTGACGAGTTTCGTCTTCCAGGTTAGGAACATTCCCGCCGCGCTCTACAAAGCGCTAGGGGGATTCGCCACCAATGGCGTCAATATGACGAAGCTTGAAAGTTATATGGAGAATGGCTCGTTCACGGCGACCATGTTTTACGCCGACATTGAGGGCCACCCGGATGACCGCAATGTCCGCCTCGCCCTCGAAGAGCTGAGTTTCTTCTCCACGTCGATCAAGGTGCTTGGCGTTTATCTCGCCGATCGCGCGCCGCGCGACTAATCGTCAGTCGTGGCCCAGCGGTCGATTAACTGCCTGGCGATCGTGAACCGTGGCGGTATGATCAAGTCATCCCTGGTATGGCCGTCAACAAGCGCTCTCACTTCCTTCTTGGTGGCCCAAATCGCCTCGGAAATTTCCGTTTCGTCTAAGGTCAAGTTCCTGTCTTCGGCCCGAGCGAAGAACCCCATCATCAACGATGACGGAAATGGCCAAGGCTGGGAGAATTGATAAGCGACGTCGGCGACGGTGACGCCTGCTTCTTCGCGCAATTCTCGGATGGCGCATTCCTCCGGCGTCTCGGCGGCTTCGACAAACCCCGCCAAGGCTGAATACATGCCCGGGGGAAAATGTGGCGAGCGACCGAGCAGGCATGCGTCCTCGTGGATCGCCAACACGATCGCCACTGGATCTGAGCGCGGGAAATGCTCGGCCTCGCAGTCAAGGCAAATGCGCTTTGCGCCACCTTCCGCTAATTCCGACGGACCGCCGCATTTGGCGCAGAATTCGTGTCGTAAATGCCAATCGACGAGCCACCGCGCTTGGCCGACGATGGCCAGGTCGGCGTTGTCGCCTTCGCGCGCAAACGCGCCGGCGGTTTCTCGCAAAGGCAGATACGCCCCAATGTCAGCGAACGGAGCCAGTTCAGGCCTTTCCGCCGATCCAGCGTCTATGGCGTAGTACGCCCGACCATCTTTCAGGCCTAACAACACTAAGGGGGCTTTGCGCGGAAATTCGCTGCGCGCTGCAATAGAAAGAAACCCCAACTTGCCGTCGACAATAAGCGGATCGCCCCGATAGAGCGGCAGCATCATCGAAGAAGGATCCTGCGCCATCGCCCGCAGCCAGGCTTTGTCGCTCCGTCTCTCTGACGCTCGATCCAACGGATTGCCGGTGAAAAAGCACGGGTTCGGCGGCGGCGCCACATAGGGAAAAGTCATGCCGGGAGACTAGCCGTGTTGCGCTGATTTGAAAGACGCAATGGCGCCTACATGGGAACGCGGTGCACAGCTCTTGCGTTTTCGGCTTTTCGTCGCGATATAGAGGGCGGAAGGCTGGCGGACGGATCCCTCGCCAACCCGGTCAGGTCCGGAAGGAAGCAGCCGCAACGAGTTTTGGTTCGGGTCGTTTCAGTCTTCCACTTTTCTCTCAGTTTACGGTCTCTTCGCTATTGGGTCGGCGCCGCAGTCTTCGACTGGCGAAGATTTCGAATATCCCGCCATGATTTCAAAGCGATCAGGCGCGTCGCACCATTTGCGCGCAAAGGGCGCGCGTCCGCCGCTTAGGCCAAAAGCGTCGCCATCGATGAAACCAACCGCTAATCGTCGCATTTCCACGCGATCTGCGCATTCGACTTCGCCGCCGATGGCGTCGCTCTTGGTTTCTGGGCTCACCCGACCGACGCACACGCGGCCTTTCTTCTTCTCCCAAGATTCGATGGCGATGGTCGTGTCGCCAATGGGCCAAGAGTAGCGGACTCCGTCTTCTCCATAGTATCGAACCATGTAGCCAACCCCGAAGCCATAGGTGAGATAGGTCTTGCCGGGCGCAGGATAGTTTTGGAACACGCGGTTTTGGACATTGTCGCGACGGCGTTGTTTCTCCGCCAAAACGTCGGCGTAGAGCCCGTAATTCCATTCGGCGGCGCCGGGGCCCGTCGTGAATGCTGCAATGCACCCAAGAATCACTACCTGCTTTAAGCGCATAGACGCCGCCCCAACTACTGTTTTGCACGCTCAAGGAATGCACAGGCCGTACCGATAATCGGATTTGCCCGCCAAAACACTAGCTTCCGAGATGGCGGCGCCTGCAAGCGAGGAATTCGTCAGTCCGATTTAACTCAGACCAAGCGTTTCATTGAACCGGGCGAGCCGCTCAAGTACGCTGGGCCTGTAAAGGGGGCTGTTCGGCCCCCAAAATAACGGAGTGAAGGCGTGGGAAATATAGTTAGATCGTTGATTTTATGTATTTTCTCGTCTTTTTTGACGGCTGGTCAAGTCGCCGCTCAGAATCAGCAATTAAAAGCGCCGTCCGTTAATATCTCGTCGTTGACCGCTGAAGACGTGCGGCAGATCTTTGTCGCGAGCGGCTTTGACGCCAGGATCGTCAATGAGCAGGGCGCTGAAATGGTCATCGCCACCACCGAAGGCGGCGGCGCTGTCTATGCAGCGCCACGATCGTGTTCGGCGGCCGGATGCAGCGTATTGGAGACCTTCGCCTTTGTCAGCGCGTCGAATACGACCCTCGGGCAGCTAAATGAATTTCATGCATTGAAAACGATCAAGTCGATCGCAATGTTGCGCGCGGATGGCGCCGCCGTCATCGCATCGAAAATATTCCTCGCGAATGGCGGCGTGTCGGCGGGAAATCTACAATACCAGCTGGCGCTGTTCTTCTTTGACCTCAATAATGCCGTCACCGCGTTGAGCAGGGACGTGCATGAAGTGAAGTTCAAACCATCGTCTCAGCCCAAGCGTCTCGGCGGTGCCGATGGTTATGCTCATGCGCTTGTGCGGGCGCCGATCGTCAATCCGATTGGCGCCAATGCGCCGGATTTCATGACCGACCAGTTCCGTAAGAGTTTGAATTTTTAGGGCCTGACTGGCTCAAGGCGAATTTATTCAACGCCGTCTTGCGCTTCGGCTAGGATGGTGTCAGGCGATTTAAATGAGCGAAAAATCGACGGCCAACGACTACCAAGTGTTGGCGAGGAAATATCGGCCGCAGAGTTTTGACGATCTGATCGGCCATGAGGCGATGGTCCGCACCCTCAAGAATGCGTTTTCAACGGGCCGGATCGCGCACGCATTCATTCTTACCGGCGTTCGCGGGGTCGGGAAGACGACGACGGCGCGGATTTTGGCGCGGGCGTTGAACTATGTCGGCCCTGACGGAGACGATACCGGCCCGAGCATCGAAATGCCGACGGTGGGTTTGCATTGCCAAGCGATCGCCGACAGCCGCCACCCTGACGTAATTGAGATGGACGCCGCGTCGCGCACCGGGGTCGGCGACATTCGCGAACTAATCGAGGGCGTTCGCTACGCGCCGATCGAAGCGCGCTTCAAGATCTACATCATCGACGAAGTGCATATGTTGTCGACCGCCGCCTTCAACGCCCTGCTGAAGACGCTTGAAGAACCCCCGGCGCACGTGAAATTCGTATTCGCCACGACGGAAATCCGAAAATTGCCAGTCACCGTGTTGTCGCGATGCCAGCGGTTCGATCTCCATCGCATCGATATTGATGTGCTGACTGATCATCTCGGCAAAATCGCCGCTAATGAAGGGCGCAACGTCGCCGATGACGGCTTGCAGATGATTGCGCGGGCGGCGGAAGGCTCGGTCCGTGACGGGTTGTCGATTTTGGACCAAGCGTTGCTGCAGCAGCCTGGTGGAACTGGCGACGACGAGATCAGCGGCGATAGCGTCCGCGAAATGTTGGGGTTCGCCGACCGAAGTCGGCTATGGGATTTGCTGCAAGCGGCCTTGGCGGGCGAGGGCGCGACGGCGCTCAACGTCTTTAAGGAAATGTATGACGCCGGGGCTGCGCCCGACGCGGTCTTGCGCGACCTGCTCGAACTCACGCATCTGGCGACGCGGATCAAAGTAGCAGGCGACGCAGCGGCCGAGCATGGCGCCGCTGGCGGCGCCGATGCGGCGCGGGCGCGCGACATCGCCCATGGCCTGCAGCTCAATGGCCTGACCAGAGCGTGGAGCCTCCTTATGAAAGGGTTTCACGAAGTGCAGGTCGCCCCCGACCCGGCGGCGGCGGCCGATATCGCCTTGATCCGCATCATCTATGCGGCCGATCTACCGACGCCAGACGAAGCGCTGCGTAGACTGAAGAATGCGGGTAATGCGCCGCCGCGATCGGAGCCGGCGAGCCCCAGCGGCGGCGGCGCGGCGCGCCCAGTCGCGCGTGCAGCTGAGGTCGGCGGCGGCTACAGGGAGGCCGCTCCGGCGCCCGCCATTGCGCCAGCGCAAATGGAGGGACGGCCGCAAGCGCGGTTCGATACGTTTGAGCAAGTTGTGGCGCTGGCCGGAAAGCATCGCGACGTTAAACTTAAAGTCGAACTTGAAAGCTTCGTACGCATCATTTCTTATGCGCACGGGAGAATCGAGTTGGCGCTGGCGGATAATGCGCCGCCTGACCTAGCGGGCCGCTTGCTTCAGCGCCTTAAGGAATGGACCGGCGAAAATTGGTCCGTGACGGTCAATACGGAAAAGAATGGCGCCACGACCATTCGTGACGCGCGCTTAAGCCAGGTCATGGCGCATCCGTTGGTGGAAAAAGCGTTCGCCACGTTTCCCGACGCTGAAATTATGGCGATCAAAGATATTCGCCTTGAAGAGGGCGTCGACGCGGCCGATATGGCCGATGACGACAATGATGACGACGACATTTCGGAGTAGATGATGAAAAATATCGGCGACCTCATGAAACAGGCCGGCGCGATGCAGGCGAAGATGGAGGAGATGCAGGAAACCATCGCCAATATGGAAGCGGAAGGCGCATCCGGCGGCGGCATGGTCAAAGTTCTGCTCAACGGCAAGGGGTATTGCAAGTCGGTGGCGATCGATCCGTCGATGATGGACGCGGACAATGCTGAAGTATTGGAGGACCTGATCGCGGCGGCCATCAATGACGCGAAGTCGAAAGCGGAAACCGCTGCTCAGGAAGAAATGGCCAAGCTAACTGATGGTCTGCCCTTGCCGCCAGGCATGAAGCTGCCGTTCTAACGCAACCGATTATCGAACAATATGCCCGACGCAAATGTTGGACCCGAGCTCCAACGCCTTATTGAATTGCTGTCAAAGCTCCCTGGGTTAGGCCCGCGCTCCGCCAAGCGCGCGGCGCTTCATTTGCTGAAAAAGCGGGAACCCATAATGCGGCCGCTCGCGTTCGCCATCGCTGACGCCGCTGACAAGGTGCAGAGTTGTTCTGTTTGCGGAAACTTGGATTCCATCGACCCTTGCTCCGTCTGCAGCGACACATTGCGCGATCGGTCGGTTATCTGCGTCGTGCAAGACGTGTCTGATCTTTGGGCGATGGAGCGCGCGGGCGCACATCGGGGTCTGTATCATGTGCTCGGCGGTCTGCTGTCGCCCCTCGACGGCGTTGGTCCTGACGATATAAAGCTCGGCGATCTTGTCGAGCGGGCCAAGAACGAGGATGTGCAGGAAGTTATTTTGGCGCTGGCGGCGACGGTGGATGGTCAGACCACCGCGCATTATGTGACTGAGCAATTATCGATTACTTCAACACGTGTGACGCAATTGTCGCAAGGCGTGCCGGTCGGTGGCGAGCTCGATTATCTTGACGAGGGCACGATAGCGGCGGCGATGCGGACGCGGCGGCCGACTTAGGACTAAGCGGCCTGCGCGAGGCGAACGTCAGCTCGACGCCAGGCGCGGCGTAACACGAGGCAGAACGTCGCCATGGCCGCGATCCAAACAAGAGGCGCGCCTGGCGCCGGGTCGCCAGGCAAAAACATGGGCGCGACCCACAGGCCGGCCACGGCGAGAAGTTCCGCGCGATCCGCGTCGCTGCGCGCGCCGCCGGTCAACAGCGCGACGATCGCCAAGAGGACAATTGGCAGTTCATAATAAAATACATAGGGCGTCGCCAAGACGCTAGCGGTCGCAAGCACGGCGAAGCGAATCCGCGACTCCTCCGTACGGCGCCAAACGAAAAAGACAATCGATGCGAGGGCGAAAAACGTCGCAAGCTGAGCAATGGCTGAGATCTGCATCGGCGCGCCTAGCATGGTCAATGCGCCAAAAGTGGTCGTCATTTTGTGCGCAGGAAGAAGAAGCGCGCCAATGCGTTCGCCGTGCACCAGCGAGCCTTCGATAAACGCGCCCCACGGCGCAGCGCCAAAGACGAAGTAAGACAGCGCGGCGAGGCCAAGGGAAACGACCGTCGCGACAGCGACGGCGCGCCACGCGCCAGCGGCGACATAGGCGATGGGAATTAGGACGCCGAGTTGCGGTTTCATGGTCAGCAGTCCGGCGGCGCAGCCGGCGATCAAAGGTCGCTTGTCGGGGCTGAACCCGGCCAAAAACATGAGCGCGGCGGTGAACATGCCGGTCTGCCCAGTAATGGCGGCTTGGAAAAGGATTGGCGACGCCGCCACCATGAGCAGCGCACGGGGCGATGCGCCAAGATCCCTTGCGCACGTAATGATTGCGGCGACGCCAAGCAGCACCCAAAGTCCGTATGCGATAGGGTAGGGGGCGGCGCCGAAGACATTCATCGCAAGCAACGTCGTCGGCGGATATTGCCAAGCGAGGCGAAATTCTTCGCCGAACGCGGGGAACGCGTCCTGCAGCGCCGCTTCAAGCGTCGCGATGTCGTAGAGGCTGGCTTTGTCGTCGATCGCCGCGGCGCCCGCCGTGTGCAGAACGACAAAATCGCCGCCGATTACTGGCCCGAATTGGGTGATGAGGTCTTCTGCGCCAATGATTACGGCTCCGTAATAACCCCACTGGAGCGCAATAAAGAACAAGGCGACGCAAATAAGCGTTGCGCTTAGTCGCCGCGTTAGCAATGCATGGGTAACGGGCAGACGAATTTCGAGGTATGCAAGAGCGCTGTCCATCCGCCCCATTTACCTTAGCGAAATAAATGAAACCTTATTTTGACCATGTCCTTCGCGTGTCTCGCACGTCTTCGATTGGGAATGTTTCATGACGCCACGCACGTCTGCGCCGCCGCCGCCTTTGCCGCGCGGGCAGGAAAAGCCCGATCTTCTGTCGATCGTTTGCCCGGCGTTTAATGAAAGCGACGGTCTGATTGAGTTCCATCGGGCGCTCGGCGGCGAAATGCGCCAGATTGGCCAGCGCTTTGAAATTATTTTCGTCAATGACGGCAGCAGCGACGACACTCTGCGTGTCATGAGGCAATTGCGCGATCGGCATCCCAATACGGCGATCGTCGATCTCAGCCGAAATTTCGGCAAGGAAATCGCCACCACGGCTGGGCTTGACCACGCCAAGGGCGACGCCGCCGTCGTCATCGACGCGGATTTGCAGGATCCGCCTGAGGTTATTGCCGATCTCATTGATGGCTGGCGGGAGGGGTATGACGTCGTCTACGCCAAGCGCCGGGTTCGCGAGGGTGAATCGCCATTAAAGGTTTTTACCGCCGGAACGTTTTATCGCCTGATGCGCAATCTTGGGCAGGTGCCGCTGCCGGAGAATGTCGGCGATTTTCGTCTCTTGAGTCGAAAAGCCGTTGACGCCGTTTGTCAGATCCGAGAACGGCACCGGTTTATGAAAGGCGTGTTCGCGTGGGTTGGGTTCCCGGCCAAGGAAGTGCTCTATGATCGCCGCGCCCGACATGCGGGCGACAGCAAATGGAACTATTGGAAACTTTGGAACCTTTCGATCGAGGGGGTGACGTCCGCGACCCTCGCGCCGTTAAAACTGTCCACATATTTCGGTTTCTTCACCGCTGTATGCGCCTTTGCATTTGGGCTATTCTATAGCGTGAAGACGATGTTCTTTGGCGATCCGGTGCCGGGTTTCCCGACGCTAATCGTCGCCGTGATGTTCTTGGGCGGCGTGCAATTGATGGTGCTCGGCGTAATTGGCGAATATCTCGGGCGGATCTTCAATGAGACCAAGCGACGTCCGCTGTATTTCGTCAATGACGTGGCTGCGTCGGACACATCGTCCGGCAAAGAGCTCGGTGCG
>CAYWWL010000009.1:0-17081 GCA_964461925.1 uncultured Caulobacterales bacterium
CGAACCCGCATATTCAGCTTGGAAGGCTGCTGCACTACCATTGTGCTATACCCGCGCCGCCAGGAAGCGCCTGGCGAACGCCCCTCTTAGCCCCGCTGGCGGCGCCTTGCAAGGCGCCGCTTAATTCGTTGGCGCGGCGCAGTTTTACACGCGCTAAATTGACCGCGCGATCAGCAGCTTCATTATCTCATTGGTGCCGCCATAGATCCGTTGCACCCGCGCGTCTGCATACATGCGACTGATCGGATACTCGTCCATATAGCCATACCCGCCAAAGAGCTGCAGGCATTCGTCGATGATTTCGTTTTCAAGGTCTGAAATCAGCATTTTCGACATCGACGCCGTTGGCGCGTCGAGCTTTCCATGGATCAATTGCTCGGTGCAGTAGTCGACGAAGGTCCGCGCCATCGTCGCCTTCGCCTTGCATTCGGCGAGTTTGAATTGGGTATTTTGGAAATTGAAGATCGGTCGACCGAAGGCCTGGCGTTCTTTCACATATTCGACCGTCAGATCCAACGCCCGTTCGATCGACGCCATGCCCTGAACGCCGATCTGGTGACGCTCCTGGGGCAACTGCTCCATCAGCTGGAAGAAGCCCTGCCCCTCATCCGTGCCAAGCAGGTTCTCGGTCGGGACCTTCACGTCGCTAAAGAATAATTCAGACGTGTCTTGAGCTTTGTTGCCGAGCTTTTTCAAATTGCGGCCGCGGCTGAAGCCATCGACTTCGTCCGTTTCGACCACCATCAAGGACACGCCCCGCGCGCCTTCGCCCGGATCGGTCTTGGCCACGACGATAATGAAGTTCGCCGTTTGACCGTTGGTGATGAAGGTCTTTTGACCGTTGATATTGTATTGGTTGCCTTCTTTGATCGCCGTCGTCTTCACTGACTGCAGGTCGGAGCCGGTGCCCGGTTCCGACATGGCGATCGCGCCGATTAACTCGCCGGTAGCCATCTTCGGCAGCCAGCGTTTCTTTTGCTCTTCGGTGCCGTAGGCTTCGATATATGGCGCGACGATGCAGTTGTGCAGCGCGGCCCCAAAACCTTCGACGCCAGCCATAACCTGTTGCTCAATGAAAATCTGTTCGTGTGCGAACGTTCCGCCGGCGCCGCCATACTCTTCGGGCATCGACATGCATAGCAAACCAGCTTCGCCCGCTTTCTCCCACGCCCAGCGATCGACTTTTCCCTGCTCCCGCCATTTCTCCACATGCGGGGCAAGCTCTCGCTTAAAGAATTTCGCCGCTTCTTCCTCGAAGAGGACGAGCTCATCCGTTTTCCAAACTGGATTTTCAACTTGCACTACCGACATGACGCTTTCGCTCCTATTTCCATGCGCCGGCGAGCCGGCTGCTTTGGTCGCATAGTCGCGTGGGTCTTTAGACGCCGCAATAATGGAAAGCAGTCGCAACTGCATACCGCCCATGCGACAAAGCGCCCAACCAATGGCGGGCGCTTTTCAGACTTTAGGAGTTGTTCAAGCCGTTGGTCAGACGGCGCAACGGCTATCAGTTACACGACGCCGAGCAAGTAAGGCAGGTAGGTCGCCGCGGCAACGCCTGCGAATACGACAAAGGTGAAGATCAACAGCCCTTTCGCTGCATCACCCGCCCCCAATTGTCTGAGAATTCCGGCCACCATGGCCAAAAGCACGCCAAAACTCGCAATACCTACCAAAGTACCCATCGAAGACGACCCCATCTCATTTAGGCGGCGCTATTCCTGCGCCTCTTATCCGTCACGCCGCAGCTGCCAGCTGCAATCGCCCAAACCTCCAGATCGAATCCCCCAACCCGAGTCCGAATGTGATGTTATTACACTTTCCAATTGTGAAAGTCGAGCAATGAACCGGTTTTGAGACCCGATTTCGACGTTTTTTTTAATTTTTTGTGAATACATTCGAGAATCGTCCACTGCCTATCCATCGATAAAGCAGGAATGGCGCCGCGCACATCGTAAGCGTGAGGCTTTTTGCGCCCAAGCGGATCACGAGCGAAGCCGTTTCACTAAGCTGCTAGTGTCCAATCGTCCGCCCCCCATGGCCTGGACGTCACCGTAATATTGATCGACCAACGCCGCCAAAGGCAGCCGCGCGCCCATCTCGCGCGCCTCAGCGAGAGCGATCCGCAAGTCCTTGCGCATCCAATCCACCGCAAAGCCAAAGTCGAATTCATCAGCCGCCATGGTTTTGGCTCGGTTGTCCATTTGCCAAGACTGAGCGGCGCCGCCGGAAATCGCCTCAAGCACCCGCTCGAAGTCGAGACCGGCCGTTTCAGCAAAATGCACGCCTTCAGCAAGGCCTTGGAGCACGCCCGCAATGCAGATTTGATTGACCGCTTTGGCCAGCTGACCGTGACCCGCCGGCCCGATATGCACGATCCGCTTGGCGTAGTGATCCATCACCGGTTCGGCGACCGCCATAGCGGCGGAATCGCCACCGCACATAACTGACAAGGCACCGTTCTCCGCGCCGGCCTGCCCGCCGGAGACAGGCGCGTCTATAAACCCGATCCCGCGCTCCGCGAATTGTTCATGGAGATTTCGCGCTAAGGCGGGAGAGGCCGTTGTGTGGTCAACGACGACGGCGCCCTGTCGCACTGCCTCGACAATCCCATCAGCGATCATGGCGACGTCTGGATCATCGCCGAGGCACATCAGAACAATATCCGCATCCGCCACCGCTTTCGCCGGATCGGCCTCGGCCTCCCCATCATTCCGCGTCGCCCAATCCTCAGCCTTGGCGTGGGTGCGATTGTAGACCGTCACGTCGAGACCGGCGCTCGAAAGATGCCCCGCCATCGGCGCGCCCATCACGCCCAGCCCTAAGAAACTGACCTTCATGCAGCGTCTCCTTTCGCCATCGCCTCGCCGCCCGACAGCGCCGACTTGTTATGGCGCCGTTGGACCATCCGCGTAGTCGCTAGCGAAATATAGTAATGGCGCGCCAGGCTTGGCGTCATATTCGATCACTTCGCCGACTAGAATGAAATGGTCGCCAGCGGCGTGCCGGTCCACGACTTTGCAGTCAAACCCAGCCAGCCGGTCTTTCAGCAGCGGCGATCCGGTTCTCCAAGTTTCAATTTCATTGTCCTGCATGCCGAGCGCCCCCCGGGTCGCAAAGCGTTGCGAAATATCGGCCTGCCCGCTCTTGAGAACGCTAACCGCATAGGAATCGGCCGCCATGAAGGCGGGAAAGGTGGAGGCGGATTTTTCGATGCTCCAAAGGACCAGCGGCGGCGTCAAAGAGACCGACGTAAACGAATTGACCGTAATCGCCGCATATGCGCCGGCGGCGTCGCGACATCCGACGACGGTAACGCCGGTCGCATACCGCCCGAAGGCGTTTTTCAGTAAACGGTGCGGATCGGTCATTAATACTCCTCGTTCGCGCCTGGCGGCTGCGTCTTCAAATGAGACGCGCCTTGTCGGCGGACCTAAGACGCTAGGCCGGTCCGTCGCGATACCATCAACGCCAGGGAAATCAAGCCCTTAGGGCGGTCTTTAACGTCGCGTTCGCTCGTCTTTTCACTAGCCGACGCTTCAAGTTTGCTATACCAGGCGCTATCCTTAGGACGCATGCGCCGCGAAATCGGCGCCAGGTATCAAGTTGGTTTTAAACGGTTAAATGGGTCGCGCGCCGCCGTCAGGCGACGCCGGCATGGAGATCGATCGCTGTCGCCGGACACACTTAGCATCGCCGCGATGGGCGCGCCGCTCCACATGTGGGCGACGTTCGCCATTATTTTGGCCACGGTCATCGCCTTCGCTCTCGACCGCTTTTCTATTGACCTTGTTTCGGCCGCTGCGCTTAGCGCCCTTTTGATCGTCTTTACGATTTGGCCATTGAGCAATCCCGACACCGGCGCATTGTTCAATCACGAAGACCTATTGCTCGGCTTCGCAAGTTCAGGCCTCTTCGCGATCATTGGCCTTCTGATTATCGGACAGGGCATGTTCCAGTCCGGCGCGCTTGAGCATCCCACCGGACATCTATTGCAGGCCTATGACAAGCGTCCAACGTTAACTACCGGAGTGGTGTTCTTCTTCGTCATGGTGGTGAGCGCGTTTCTGAACAACACGCCGGTGGTGGTGATGTTCATCCCGATCATCGCGGCGATGGCGAGCCAGAGCAAAATTCCCACCTCGCGGTTGATGATGCCGCTGTCCTTTATTTCCATATTTGGCGGCATGACCACGATCATCGGATCGTCGACGAACATTCTCGCAGTGCAGTCGTTTCGGGCCACTTTGCCAGGCGAAAACATAGAGTTCTTCGAAATGACGCCTTTGGGCCTCATGCTCGCTTCGGCGGGGGTGATCTACATGATGACGGCCGGGCGCCGCCTCTTGCCCCAGCGCGACGACCCAAGCGGCAAGACCTATATCCGGGAGGGCAAACAATTCATTGCTCAATTGGAGATCAGGCGGGGCAATCCGCTGATTGGCGCAAGTCCCGTGGCGGGCTTTTTCCCTGATTTGCCCGACGTGACCGTTAGAATGGTGCAACGGCGATCAGAGGTTATTCTACCGCCGTATGACGATCTCAAGCTTGCGAATGGCGATATCTTGATCGTCGCGGCGACGCGGCAAGCGCTCACGGCCGTATTGAAGAACCAACCGGAGCTCGTCGACGGGGTGACGTCGGAAATCTCGCTCGACGATGAGGAAGCCGCGAACAAGCCTCGCACGCAATTGACCTTGGTCGAATCGATCGTCGCGCCTGGCAGTCGAATGATCGGCAGGACCATCGGACAGATTGGATTTCACTACCAAACCCGGTGCGTGATCCTGGGCATTGAACGACGCAGCCGCATGATGCGCGCGCGCATCAATACGATGCGGCTTGAGGCCGGCGACGTATTGTTGGTGCTTGGCGACATCAATGACGTGCGCGCGCTGCGCGCCGAACGTGACGTGCTGTTGTTGGAAGGATCGATGGAGGGATTGCCGGATCCGCGCAATGCGCGCATCGCCTCTTTCATATTTGCCGGCGTCGTGACGGCGACGACCACGGGGGCGGCCCCAATCGCGGTCTCCGCGATCATCGGCGCCGCCTTGATGGTGGCGAGCGGCTGTCTCAATACGCGACAAGCCGCCCGAGCGATCGATCGACGAATTTTTCTCCTGATCGGCGCCTCGCTGGCCATGGGCGGCGCCCTCCAAGCCACTGGCGGCGCGCGCCTGCTCGGCGACGCCGTGGCGGGATCCGCCGGTCAGTTGGGCCCGGTCTTCCTAATCTCAATATTCTTCATCACCTGCGCGGCCATCACGAATGTTCTGTCGAATAACGCGACGGCGGTTTTGTTCGCTCCGATCGCCGTCAACACGGCGCTTGCGATCGGCATGGATCCGCACGTGCTTATGCTCACGGTCATTTTGGGGGCGAATTGTTCCTTCGCGACGCCCGTGGCTTACCAGACGAACTTGTTAGTCTTAACGCCAGGACATTACACGTTCCGCGATTTTTTGGTCGTCGGCGGACCCCTTATTGTGGTTTTGTGGATCGTTTACACGATCTTTGCGCCGATCTATTTCCGCGCCATTGGTCTACTCTGACAAAAAAGCCTTGTACGGACTGGCGGCGCTGAGACGCGCTATCCAACCGCACCGAAAGCCCAGCATTCCACTCGTTGACGATAATTCGGTAAGCGCGCCGATGGGCTCGAATGTTGCATGATTGACTCAGCAAAGACGCGAATTTTCCGTCAAGGCGGCGCGGCTTGGAATATTTGATTAACGGCGATTGCCCTGGCGCTAACCGCTCGCTAAGCTTTTGTTGATAGGGATTAAAGATGCGTAACGAAGACATTTCAAAGCGGCTCGGCGTCGATCGCGGCGAGTTTTACATCACCGCGCCTGCTCCGTGCCCCTACCTTCAGGGACGCAAGGAGCGGAAAGTGTTTTCGTATCTCGGCGGGCCGAACGCGCCGGCGATGAATTCAGTCTTGTCGCAACGTGGATTCCGCCGTTCACAGAACATCATCTATTTGCCAGCCTGCGACGCCTGCAAAGCATGCACGCCGGTTCGAATCGTCGCCGGCGAATTCGAGCTCACTAAGTCGCGCAAGCGCGTCTTGAAGAAGAACGCAGACCTTACGCGGAGGATCGCAGGCCCAAAAGCGACGACAGAGCAATTTTCCGTATTGCGCGCCTATCTCGACCACCGACACGCGGACGGCGGGATGGCTGACATGACCGTGCTCGACTACGCTTCAATGGTCGAGGAGACGTCGGTTGATACGATGGTGATCGAATATCGCCGCCGCAATGCGCGAGGCGAGGACGAATTGGTCGCCTGCGCATTGACGGATCGGTTAGCGGACGGGCTTTCGATGGTCTATTCGTTCTTCGATCCCGATCTGGACGAACGCAGCCTCGGCACCCATATGGTGCTCGATCACGTTTCCTTAGCGCACGAGCTAGGACTGCCTTATGTCTATCTTGGTTACTGGGTAAATGGATCCAGCAAGATGGATTATAAACGCAAATTCGGGCCGCTCGAGCAATTGACGTCTTCGGGTTGGACGCCGCTGTCGGTCTCGCCATAGACGCCGCCGCTAAGGCCGCCCATAAATTTTCTCATTCTCCCGCGACGGAACCGCCGACTGCTGACCGTTATAGGTCTGTTGGCTTGGGGCCGATCACCAACTGGGAGATACACAGATGAAAACAATTCTCATCGCAGCGACAGCAAGCTTGATCGCCACCGGATGCGCGACGGCCCATCCGACCCACCATACCGTCGCAGCGAAAGGCGGCGTTTGGCGGTTGGACGCAAGTCGGTGTCCGGACTTGGTCGAAGACAGAATTGATCGACGCGAGTCGATCCGCGACGAACGGGTCGACTACGGACCGCGCGATCGCGCCGAGGATCGCGCAGACCGTCGCGAAAGCCGCCGGGATCGCGCCGTCGTCACCTGCCCCCGCAGCGCCTTCACGCGAGTCTACCCAAGAGGCTAATTACGCATTTGCGGCGGTCGAAACGCACGGATTTTACTTTTCAAAATCCACCGACCGCCGTATCCCTTGACGGATGACCTCCGCAAGTCTCATCTCGATACATAAAAGGACACGGCGCTTATGATCGGCCGTCGCCATCTTCTAAAGGGCGGCGCCGTTGGCGCTGTCGGTCTCGCAGCCGGCTGCGACTGCAGCGTTCCCGCAGCGCCGCAATCGCTATCGACCGGCAATATACCGTCGCGCGAACTAAAGATGGTGACGACTTGGCCGAAGGACTTTCCTGGTCTTGGCACGATGGCGGAACGGACCGCCCAATTCATCACCGAGATGAGCGGCGGCGCTTTGCGGGTCAAGGTATACGCAGCTAACGAACTTGTCGCCGCGTTCGACAGCTTCGACGCGGTCTCGACAGGCGGCGCCGATTTATACCACGGGGCTGAATACTATTGGGTCGGCAAATCGCCGGGCTTCGCCTTCTTCACCGCCGTGCCGTTTGGCATGACGGCGCCCGAAATAATGGCGTGGACGGAATTTGGCGGCGGCCAGGAGCTATGGGACGAACTTTCGGCCAAGCACAATATCAAGCCATTGATCGCCGGAAACACCGGTCACCAAATGGGCGGCTGGTTCAAACGCCCAATCAATTCCCTCGAAGACGTCAAGGGCATGAAAATTCGCATGCCAGGGCTTGGCGGCGAAGTCTTCCGGCGGATCGGCGGGTCAGCAGTATCGTTAGCGGGCGACAAAATTTACCAATCGCTCCAATCTGGCTATATCGACGGGACCGAGTGGGTCGGTCCATGGAACGACTTGGCGTTCGGCTTCTATCGCGAAGCGAAGTACTATTATTGGCCGGGGTTCCACGAGCCTGGCGCGCAACTGGCTGTCGGCTTCAACCTTGACGTTTGGAACAGCTTCAGTCTGCAAGAAAAATCGATCATAAAAGGCGCCTGCCACCGCGCCAACCATCTGGCGATTGCTGAATACGGACATTTCAACGGCATCGCGCTCGAACAGCTGATTAATGAACATGGCGTCGAGCTGCGGCAAATGCCAGATGACGTGATGGCGGCGCTCGCGCGCGAGACGAAGAACGTCTTGGAGGAAACGGCGAAGGCGGACGATCTATCCGGGCGCATTTTTGAAAGCTACAAAAAGTCGCTAACCTTATCGCAAAGCTGGGGACGGATTTCCGACGAAGCGTTCATGTCCGTCAGACGCGAAGTGTTCTCGCTATGACCCAGACGCAATTGGAATCGCGTAACGAAGCGCTCCGCGCGGAACGGGGCGACCAATGATCGATGGCCTTGGATCAATACTATTCAGCCTCTCGCTCAGCGCTGGGCTCGCAGTGTTGCTTCTGCCGATGGCCCAGGTCTTCAGTGGCGGCGATCGGTCTGCGCGTTTCGTTTGGCTTGGCTTGATATCCGCGCTCTATATCGGGGGGTGGACATTTTCAGCGCTCGCTGTCGATCTGCCGCGCATCGCCTTGACCCCCACTTTAATCGCAGTCAACGCGCTCGGCGTAGGCCTTATCGGCGTCGCGGTATTCTTGAGCTCGGTTCCCGCCGTCATTCGGTCTGCAACCAAAATCGCTGAAACAATTGTGGGCGGCGCCGGCAAGGCGACGTTCGCGCTGATTTTCGCTATGGCGCTCTTGCAGTTTATCGTCGTTGTGCTGCGCTATGTCTTCGGGATCAACATCATCGCGATGCAGGAAGGCGTCACCTATTTCCATGGGGCGATATTCCTCATCGCCAGCGGCTATGTCTTGCTCGTCGACGGCCATGTCCGAGTGGACATCTTGTATGGCGGCGTAAGCGACCGCCGAAAGGCGTTGATCAACTTAATTGGGGCGTATGCGTTTCTATTTCCATTCTGCTTGCTTACGCTCTGGACCGCGGCGCCCTATGTCGAGAACGCGTGGGCTGTACGCGAAGGGTCCACTGAGCCGTCGGGCATTCAAGGCATTTACCTGCTCAAGACCTTGATCCCGATATTCGGAACGCTTTTGACCATGGCGGGGTTCGCCACCGCCAGCCGCGCCGCGGCGACCTTGATGCGAGAGCCGCTATGATGGAAATGCTCGACGCGAACGGCTTGTGCCTATGCGCCACAGCGGGCTGGCTCGACATCGCCATGATCGTCGTCCTGTGCGGGCTGATCATTGCGGGCTATCCCGTCGCCTTTAGCCTCGCCGGCGTGGCGCTGCTCTTTGCGCTTATCGGACTGACCATGGGCGTGTTCGATCCAAGCTTTTTGCAGCCATTGCCGCAGCGCATTCATGGCGCCGTAATGAATACCACCCTGGTCGCCGTGCCGATGTTCATATTGATGGGCGTCATCCTCGAAAAAGCGAAAATCGCGGAAGAGCTGCTCGACGAAATGGCGAAATTGTTCGGCTCGCTGCGCGGCGGGCTTGGCATATCTGTCACTATCGTCGGCGCTTTGCTCGCTGCTTCAACGGGCATTGTCGGGGCCACGGTCGTCACCATGGGCCTTCTCAGTCTACCAACAATGTTGAAACGAGGGTACGATCCGGCCTTCGCCAGCGGCTCGATCGCCGCGGCCGGCACGCTCGGCCAGATCATCCCACCCTCGATCGTGCTGATTCTGCTCGGCGACGTCATCTCCAACGCCTACCAGAAAGCGCAACTTGAGCAGGGCGTATTCGCGCCGGAGACGGTCTCGGTGGGCGATTTGTTCGCGGGCGCCATCCTCCCTGGCTTGATGTTGGTCAGTCTTTATCTTCTCTATCAGATCGTCGTCGCCACCTTCCAAGGCCATAAGGCGCCGGCGATCCCGGCGGAGGAACTAGGCTCCCGGCGCGAGGTCTGGGCCGCCGCGGCCCGCACTCTGCCCCCGCCCTTATTGTTGATCGTCGCAGTGCTTGGGTCGATTTTAGCCGGCGCTGCGACGCCCGCGGAAGCGGCGAGCGTCGGCGCCGTCGGCGCATTATTGATCGCCGGCGCACGGGGCGATGCGAACGCTAATCTTCTATTGGGCAAACCTGTCGTCTACGCCGCCAGCGCGGCGATAATCGGCCTAATCACTCTGACAAGTACGCTTGACCTTCGCCTCGGGCGTGAACAGGTCTCCTCCATAGAAGCGACGGGCATCGTCGTCGCTGCGGTTCTTTGCCTTGTTGCGCTCTACGGCCTCGGCGTGAGCTTCTGGCGGATCGTCAAAGCGCGGCAGGCGGCGGCCATCGCCGATCAAACCACCCGTGTCACGTCGATGGTGTTCGCGATCCTGATCGGCGCGGCCATGTTTTCTTTGGTATTTCGGGGCCTCGGCGGCGAAGAGACGGTGGAAGCGGCTCTCCACGCCATGCCCGGCGGACAGATTGGCGCCATAATTGGCGTAATGGCGATCATGTTCCTGCTGGGCTTCTTCCTCGACTTTATCGAAATCACGTTCGTCGTCGTCCCATTGGTGGCGCCGGGCCTATTGGCGATGGGCGTCGACCCGGTGTGGCTCGGCGTGATGATGGCGATCAATCTGCAAACGTCGTTTTTGACGCCGCCGTTCGGCTTCGCGCTATTTTATCTTCGCGGCGTAGCCCCGGAGATTGTGCAAACGAAACAGATTTACCGAGGGGCCATTCCATTTATCGGCTTGCAGATTCTGGCCTTGGTGCTGCTCGCCATATTCCCGGCGATCGCAACCTGGCTGCCCGACCTGCTTTACGATTGAGGCGACGCGCTTTCGTCAGACGGCGGAGCAGAGACTCTGCTCTCTTTGTGGGCTAGAAGCGTTGAACGCGCATCGTTAATCTTTGCGGCGAGGTAGTCGGATCCGCCGCGATCGGGATGCAATTGGCCTATCAATTTTTTGTGCGCCGCCTTGATGTCGTCGGCGTTGGCGGTCGGATCGACGCCAAGAATCTGCGCCGCTTCGTCAACGCCCAGCAAACCAGCCACGCCCGACGCGGGCGGCGTCTGGGTTTCTTCCTCAAGTTCTCGGATCGAGCGCTCCCGCCATATTTCGATCCCCGTAATCCCGCCCGCAGCCAGCAAAATCATAAACGCCAATGGAAATAATTTCGCCGCGAACAAAGCGCCGGCGAGTCCAAGCCACGCGACAGCCTTGAGGATTGTGACGTTGCGGCCGCCGATTTCAGCTTCTGGCTTGGTCGCATTGATCATGAGATAGCCAGCCGCTGTTGCGGCCGCGATCAGAGGAATAACGCCTATCCAATTCATAGCGACAGTGTCGCAAGCTCGACCAGATCAATCAATGGCTGGATGGTTGAACCTTAAGCCGCTACTTCGCGCGTTCCTGGCGTAGCCGCCGCCAGTCCTTCAGGCCGCTCTTGCCCGTCATTCTCGTCGCGCAAAGTCGGCAGATTGAGGGTTGCGATGAGGGAGCGTATTTCCAGACGCGCCGTCACGTGGCTCATGGTCGTCAGACGAATCGGCGCGCCCTTTCCGCCCAGGTCCAACAATGTCAGACCTTTCGGGAACAGTTCGCGATAAATCACGCGATCGCCAAAGCCACGGGCGAGACGGAAGCCGATGCGGCCAGCTAAGTCATCCAACTTCTGCCCCATGTGGATCTTATTGTTCGCCCGGGTCGCCGATAATCGGTTTCGCATCACCACCCAATCGATCCCGCCGGAGACGCCGGATAGCGCGCGCTTTTTGCGCGCCTGCCACACTAATTCGCTATAGACGCTTGGACCGATCACTTCACCCGTCTGCGGATCAAGTTTCGCCAGCAAGTCGAAATCAACAAAGCTGTCATTCAGGGGCGTAACGATGGTGTCGGCGTGCGCATGGGCTAACCGCGACAAATGCGTGTCCGCGCCCGGGCAGTCGATGACCACATAGTGGCAATCAGCCAATGTCGCGAGGGTGCTGGTGAAAGCCTCAGTCTCCTCGCGCCAAGCCTGTTCACGGCTATCCAATTGCGAGGGCGCGACGTTCGGCGTCCGCGGAAACGGCAGTTCGATTTCCGCAGCGGACAAGAATGCGCGGCGATTCTCCAGATACCGGGTCAAGCTCTTCTGGCGCATATCGAGATCGATGGCGGCGACTTTCGCGCCGCTTTTCATCAACGCCACAACAATATGCATTGCGGCCGTCGACTTGCCGGAACCGCCTTTTTCGTTACCAAGGACAATCACATGGGTCACGGATGAACGCCTTTCCAATTTGGGCCCGGCCCCTCGCCAATGTCCCACCAGGAGTCTCGGCTGGACGGACGCCGTGGCGACGACGTCAAGTTAGAGCCCCCTTAACCCTCGTCACCATAGACTTAAGGCCGTCCGTCAGGAGGCCATCCTGAAAATGCTTTGATTCTATGGAGGCGCAGCGAAGAAATGAGCGAGAAAGGCACCCGCACTGGCCTACGGCGAGCCTTGCTTGTCCTGGCGCTTCAATGGCTCACGCTCGGCCAAGCGGCTGCGGAGATCATTATTTCGCCATTACGGCAGGTCATTACGCCCCAGGCGCCCCTCGCCGTATTTGAGATTTCAAACCCCGCAGACCGAATCATCGACGTAAAAACGGATTGGATCGATATGCGCGCGCTAGCAGAAGGCTATGCAATCGCCAGTCCAGACGAACGCCGAACATTGAGCGCAGCGCCATATCTGACGGTGTCCCCCGCCTTTGTAAGGCTTGAGCCGGGTGAACGCGCCACAGTGACAATCAAGCTCCAACCAGGGGTCGCGCCGCCCCCGGGCGAGCGACGATCTCATCTCTTGTTTACGTCCGATGTGCAGCGAACGCCGGTGAAAAAGGCGGGAGGCCTGCAAGCGGACATCGGTCTTGGCGTATCCGCGCCAGTCATTCTGCGCCGCGGGCGAACGGACGTCGAAGCGAACTTTTTCAATACGGCGTTGGTGCGCGACGAGGACGGCGACCTCGTATTGGAGACGCATGTCGAACGTCGCGGCGCGCATTCCACGTTTGGCCGGCTCGTCGCTGACTTCGCCCCGGCAAACGACTATGCGCCCCTAAGCGCATGGCCCAAAGTCATCGATAATGCGACCATCCACGTGGACGCGCCGCCGCAGAATTTCGCGTTGCCTTTGAACATTGAGGCGCTGCCCACAGGCCGATTAACGCTTCGCTATGAAGGCCGCGCGGAATATGCCGGGATTGTCTTTGCGGAAAAAGTATTTGAAATCGCAGCGCCAAGCGAATAGCAGCGATAGCTCACATTTTACATGAGAAAGAGGCGCATGACATTGTAGTGCGCTCGCGTGTCGGCGCTTAACTGGGGTCGTTAAGAGACAAGCGTTCGCCGTCAAATGTCACCACGCGGCAATATTGGCTTTTGGTCGATAGTTCGCGACACAAGGCGCGCGCCGTCGCTTCTGAGGCGAAGCCGCCCCCGATCAGCCGCAGCATTTCTCCGCGACCTTCGATCAGCACGCGCTCCATGCGTGGCTCAAGTAGGCCAAGTTCATCTGGGTGGGCGCGCTGCAGCCGCCGCCAACCCTCACGGGCGAATCGTTCGCGGCTGTAGGAATCAAGGTGGACGCCCCACAATACGCTCGACAATTGAAGCCGATCGCCATTGGCCTCGTTCTCGAAAATGGGTTCGGTGGACGCGAATGTCGGCTGCACTAAGCGCGGCGCGCTTACCGCCTTCGCCGCGCCGTCCGGCACATCGACATTCGGCTGCGGCGCTGCGATCACGGGATCCTCGGCGGGGTTTGCCTGGGCGCGCAGGGCCGCGGAGCGTTCAGCGTCCAAGCGTGCCGCGTCAGCAGCCGCCTCCGCCGCTTTCGCGTCGTCCTGAGCCGCCGCCAGTTGCCCTTGCAACACGTCCACTTGACGCTTGAGCTTAGAGTTTTCCGATTCGAGGCTTGCGAGCTTGGCCGTCATGGCTTGCTCGTCTGCGAAAATCCAATTGATATCCTCAACCCGTTCGCCAGTTATCGGCGCGCCGCCGCCATTCGACGCGCACGCGGAAACGGCCGCCATCAGCAAGGCGCAAACGGAAAGTCGCAAATTCGGGATACGCATATTTCGCACTTGTTCGAAACGCCTGAGAACTTTTCCGCCGGCCACAACCGAAGCTACTTGATTACGCCGGCACCTTATCGCAAGAGCAGTCTATATACCGATCGGAAAAACTATACCATAAATTAATCAACGAGAACCATGTCAAATTCCCCAATTCCCAGACAAGTCTCCAGCGTCACCGCGCTACGTGCGCAGATCGACGAGTGGCGGTCCTCGGGCGCACGCATCGGTTTTGTACCGACCATGGGTTCATTGCATGAAGGCCACTTGAGCCTGATCGATGCCGTCAAAGATCATTGCGACAAGTCCGTTGTCAGCATTTTCGTCAATCCGACTCAGTTCGCGGCGCATGAAGACCTCGACACCTATCCGAGAGAAACCCAGAGCGATCTACAGAAACTGGCCAACCGCGGCTGCGACCTCGCCTATCTCCCTTCGGCGGGGGAAATGTATCCTGAAGGCTTCAGCACGGCGATCTCGGTTGGCGGCGTATCAGAAGGGCTGTGCGGCGACTCACGACCGCATTTCTTCGGCGGCGTCGCGACGGTCGTCAGCAAACTATTCAACCAATGTCGCCCTGACGTCGCCGCTTTCGGGGAAAAAGACTATCAACAATTGCTGGTCGTCAAGCGGCTCGTTCGCGACCTAGATCTGAATATCAAAATAATTGGCGTGCCGACGGTCCGAGAGCCAGATGGTCTCGCTATGTCATCGCGCAATGCCTACCTCAGCGAAGCCGATCGCGAAAAAGCTGGCGCTCTTAATCGCACGATCAAGTCCATCGCAGCGGCGCTTGAGGCGGGAAGTACGGCCGACGACGCCGTTAAAGACGGCATTGACGCTCTTGAGCGCGCCGGCGTCGCCGACATCGATTATCTTGAAGTGCGCGACGCAGAAACGCTCGCACCGGTCCAAGGTCGGGCGCACTCGTCTAGCCGCGTCTTTATCGCCGCCAAAATTGGCGAGACTCGCTTAATCGACAATTGGCCTGCACGGACCTAAAGCAGGCCTAGCGCTGCGAGTTCTGCACGCAGCGCCGCGGGCGGCGCGCGTCCGGCTCGGTCGTGGCGCAGATCCGCTGGCGCGTCCTCGGGTTTCAAATAACGCCACCCTTGAAACGCCTTGCGCGGAAACGCTTCGGTTTCATAAAGCTTTGGCTTGATCAAAATGGCGCATCGGTCGATGCCATCCGCTCCCGTGACCGTTTCCAGGTCAAGGATTTCTTGGCGCACCAGGATAATCCCCTTGATGACCCAATAGATCGAACCGCCATCAAGCAACTCGTCGCGGCGTCGCGGCGACATTCGCGTAACGTGGTCGTGGACTTTGCCGCGTCCAGCGGCTGCGTTTGCGGCAGTGCGCCGTTTAACCCAGGACCCCAAATCGTCCACGCTGTCCGCACCAACGCACAATTTCACGAGATGAATTGTCATAGTTCGATCGTCTCCGACGCCGTCAAATGTAGGCGGTTCGACCGCCGGCGCTAGATGACGAAAAGAGCCGTTTCCCCCAAATACGGGGAAAACATGGCGTTACGTTCAATTGGAGGACTATTCGGCGGCGCGCAGTTTGGCGATCTCGCGCGCTCGAGCGCGTTTCAATTCGTGCCGCGCTGTTCGTTTCACCAAGATATAAAGAACGAAATAGCTGATCGCGGCGCCAAAGGCCGCGAGCCAAATCGGCGCGTTTTCGAAGATCGCATAATAGTGCTTGCTTAACCCGAGGCTCGCGAGCATGCCGGGGAATTGCTGGCCGATAAACAAAGCGCCGCCGAGGCCCGTGAGCCCCATCGCGAGAATTCCCGCGAAAATCGCGCCCACTGTAACGCCCATATCGGCGTGCTCTTCCGCTTTGGTGATGATCATTTTGGTGGGATCGCCGCCCAAAGCTTGAGTCGCGGCGAATAGCGCCCGCGTCCGCGCCGCTTTTTCTTCGTTCGAGACGGGGATCAAGCCCGAGTGTTCTTTGCGATTAAAGCTGACGACCGGGCTCGCCTTCAGTTCCTGGTCGGAAACATAGCCAAGCTCACAATCTGGCGCTGGGGTCACGTCCGCCGTCGGCACCACCAAAGAGGCGTCCGTGGGCATCAAGAATAATGATTTCTCGGCGGCGCGGCGACGAACCAATCCATCAAGCATCACCAATTCGTCATTCACTCGCGCCTTGGTCCACAGCTCGATTGCATTCGCGGCCGCGAGCTTATCGCCTTCGTTCAATTTCCGCAGGGCCGTCGACCGCCGCCAGTTCTCTTCGCCGATGCTGAAAATCAGCGAGACCAGCGCGTCATGTTCATTTTGGTTGAGGGGCGCGCGGACGGTTTCTGCGAGAAGCTGCTCAATTGGGGTGACGTCGTCGCGCAGCAATTGCTCGGCTTCGCGCTCCGAAACGCTCATTCCGTGCCGTGCGGAAGAAGTATGTCCGTAGCCGACCGCCCATTCTTCGTTCGGCGTATAGTGCGCCGACATGCGCAGGCCTTCATAGCCCTTGATCAGATTTAGACCGGTATCGCCCGTCTTCATCATGATCTGTCCCCTCTTCGCCCCAAGATCGTTACACTCTACCGCCCAGACAGTCGCGGCAATCCGCGCAACCACGCTGAGGTGTTAACCAGTAGCACGCGGCGGCGGTCCTGTGTAGGCGTTTTGCGTAGCTCTGCTCATGTCCCACCCTGGGATGTGGCTAAATCACCGCATTCTCAATGCTGCACGCACATCTTGTTTACGCGGATGGCAGCTCGCCAAAAAATTGAAAAATCGCGTATTTACGGGGGGTTAATGGTTAATTCTCCCCAGATTCTTGATCTTTAGCGTTCGGAAAAAATTGGCACGGGTCTTGGGTATTCGTAGGGGCGAGTGTCGCGCATTGGGCGTGCCGCCGCGTCAATTAGGGGCGAAAGGCCGCATAGCCGGTTGATTCGTGCACAATTGGGGTAAGTCCGATGATGGGCAATGGAATGACAAATCTCGTCGCCGCCGCGTTGATCGCTGGCGCTATTCTCTGGAATGGCGGGTTCGGAAGCCGCGCTGCTGAACCCGGCGAAAAAGACTATGCGGAGTGGTACGCCCGCGCCGTCGGCGACATTAAAACTGATGTTGTCGTCAATTGCGGCTGCTGCGGCGACGAAGGCCGAAAGGTCAATAAA
>CAYWWL010000010.1:0-16995 GCA_964461925.1 uncultured Caulobacterales bacterium
GTGCGAAAGAGCCAAACGCGCTTGCTCAAGCCCGGCATTAGCTTGGTCATAAGCCGCTTTCAACGCCGCCAAAGAAGTCTCCGAACGAAAGCCTTCCTTCGCCAGCTTTTTCGCGGCGTCATAATCCAGTTGGGCGCGACGGCGCAGCGCTAAGGCTTCGTCGTACCGCGCCTTGCGCGCATCAACCTTTAGTCGACAAAGGACGTCGCCTTCTTTGACTAGCTGTCCAGCATTCGCCGGCGTCGCGGCGATGGTCCCAGATGTTTCCGCCCGCACAAATACTTTTCGGATCGCTTCAGTCCGACCTCGCAGGGTGATTGTGTCGCGCCATTCCTGCGGCGAGATTTCGTCGGCGATGACAGTGAACAATTGCCGCTCGACTTTAGTCGCGACGACTTCTTTCGCCGGCGCGAAAATGCTGCGGACGAGGAAATATGCCAATACGATGCCGAGAATCACCAAGGCGGCTTTGATTGATGGCGACAGCTTCATTCTGATCCCGTCCTCATGCATCGATCAGCCGTCGCCACGCGCGACGGCCAAATCAGGCTTGCACACCTATTACACCTGCGAGTGTATTTCGGATGGGTTTTAAAAATGTCAATTGCAAGCTTTTATAAAGCCTGCGCTTGAAAAACCCTAATAGTAAGGGTTCGCCGTGTAGCCGATCGGCGCTTTGTTGAGGATCGTCCCGACAATTGGCGTCGTTCCCAACAATTTCTTCGCTTCGGCGAGTTCATCGGTCTTCGTGTCGTCGCTTGCGGTGACCACGAGCGCGCAGTCGACTTTCGGCAAAAACGAGATGGTGTCGTCGCAACCAAGAAGCGGCGGTAGATCGCAGATTACAATTCTTGATTGAAAATCGGTCAGCGCGGCCTCGAAGAGCTCTTCGACTTTAGGCGAGGTTAGGTATTCGGCTCCGCGGCGCGACACGCGCTCATTGGCGAGCAGGACCACATCGGACATGGAGGCGTGCAAGGCGATTTCGCGAAGCGACTTTTTGCCTTCCATGAAATCTAGGATTGAGGGCGGATTTTTCAGCCCCAAGTATTCCGCGACGCGCGGCCGGTAGAAATCGAAATCAGCCAGCGTCGCGCGCGATCCTTGCTTCGATCCGACGGCGATGGCGAGATTGACGGCGGTGACGGTCTTGCCAGCGCCGGACGTTGGCGAGACGAGCCCAAGCGTGCGCCAATTATTCTTCTCCATGCGCTGAAGAACGCGGGTTCGGAGCACACGGTAAGCTGACAGAACGGGGTCTTGTTCATTCGCAATCACGCGGTTGCCCTCGCAGACTTCTTGGTCGGCCTGAAAAACAGGCAAATTCAATGGCGACGTCGCTTCAGTCACGGCATCCGGCGCGTCGACTTGGTTTGGCCGGGCGAGATCGACAGCGGCCGGCCGCGATTGAACAGGCGCGGCGGGCGCTTCCTGCTTCGGCGGCGTGGCGACTTTGGCGCGGCTAACGGCTTGTCTGATGCGATCCATGGTGTGTCCGTAATTACAAAATCTACAACGAGCGACTTAGAAACAGGGGGTTACGCCGGGGCCCGAGCGCCGTGGGCGGGGCGCAGGCCAAAGGACTTTAGGGAGAAGCGTTTCTCGCCTGGCGCTTCGATATAGGGGATGACCACGATCGGATCGTCGCCCATGATCTGTTTGAGGTGTTCACGACCGCGAATGGTGCCCATCAACACTTCTGAGGCGATGGCGGACGCGCCGCCGACGCCGAAAGCGAATGCGATGGCCAGGAACGAAAGCTTCAGCCGATCCGGGGAGGTTGGCTCATCAGGCCGGACCGCAGGTTCCAGAATCGAGAACTTCTCTGCTTTCTGATTGTCTTCAAGGTTTTCAGCGGCGATCGCGCGCTGCCGTTTCGCTTGGGTTTGTTGATACTGGGCATCGAGGTTTTGATGGTCCCGGGTCAAAGCGGCCAGGCTTCTCGCGACAGCTGGCGTGCGCTCAAGACGTCCCTGCATTTCCGCTGTCAGCGCTTTTAGATCGTCAATATCTCTTTGGGCGGCGTTGTAGCGACTATTAGCGAGATCGAGCCGCGATTGGATTTGAGCGACGAGGAAATCAGGCGACCCGTTCGACGCTTCTTCCATCAACTGCGCGCTGAGCGTCGCGCGAAGCTGGTCCAATTCCCGCCGTGCGTCTCTAATGGCCTGTTCGTCGGTGTCTTCGGCGCGGATTAAGGTCTGTAGATTGGCTTCGGCGTCGCTCAATGCCGCATTAAGTGATTGAATCGTTTCGGACGGCTTCAGCTGCCGCTCCAGCGATGCGATCTGCGCCTGCGCAGCTTGCACGTCAGGGTGGGCATCCGTCTTGTCGGCCCGCAATGCTGCGAGCGAAACGCGCAACATCGCCAATTCCTGGGCGGGACCGGTGGTGGTCGTCGCGCCGGCGAGATAGCTCGAAAGCTGTTGCTCAAGCGCGCGGCGTTCTTCATCGACCAACATGGCGCGGTCTTCAGCGGCGCGAAGGTCGACCGTCGCCCGATCCAACTTCTGCATGTGAAGCGGCTCATGCTCAGGCAGCGCGTCGGCGTTTTCGGTTTTAAAGGTTGCGATTCTCGATTCTAGATCGTCGATGGACGTCCGAAGGCGTCGGGCCTCTTGTTCAAAGAACTCCGTCGTTTCCGACGCGCCGTCTTTTCTCGAGCGAACGTCTTCAGACAGAAATAAAGTGATGAATTCGTTGGCGACAAGGTAAGCTTTTTCAGGATTTCGATCGCGATACTCGACTTTAAACGCGATGGTCGCATCGTCCCGTCGATTGTGGCCGTTTCGCACTGAGATCAAAGACACGTTCAGCGCCTCTCTCATGTGGGCGACTTTCTCCGAACTTGTGAAATCGTCGCGATCGGAGAACACGTCATACTTGTCCGCCACATTAAGGAGGCGCTGGCGGGTCATGACGCGTTGCTGGATCACTTGGATCCGCTCCTGCGCATAGGAGTTGATCGTCGACGAGATCAGCTCTTCCGGAATTTGCTGGGATTCGACGAGGATCGTCCCTTCCGCTGCGTATTTCGGCGGAAGCAACATGACAGCGACAAGGCCAAGCGGCGCAAATACCAACACTGGCAAGATAAAGTACAAAATCCGTCGCCGGATAATGATGAAAACGTCTTCCAGCTTAAACGTGTCTTCCATGGATGGCCTCTTACTCGATCCGATCGCTCAGTGACGCAATTCCTAGGCCGCTTGGGGCGATCGCCCTTACTAATACGATTAATGACGTCAGAAATAATTAAAAGCGCCCATTTGGACAGATATTTTCTTCGCTCTATAGGGCGATTTTGGGGCGGCTTTGTTTCGGGTGCGAACGCGCCGCGGCAGTCGTTGAGGTTTGTCGCTAATAGACGCCTCGACCGCCGCATCAGCCGACGGATATCGCATTAACCAAAAACGCCTATGTCGGAAGCCATGAGACTTCACAATCTTTGGAAATATCGCTGATAAAATTTTTCCTACTTCATCAATATAATATTATCCATATTGGAAAATAAATTAATATTTCACTGTGGGTATATTGAGACTTATTTTCATATGATCGCCGATGATTGCGACGCGAGATTATTATCCTGACGGCGCAAAGCCATTAATTAATTGATTTTGTTGATTTTTTAAGTGCGCTTATCGGGATATAGCGCGATGTTCGACCCTTGGTGCGCCGCCGTTCACGCCAATTAATTTATCCAGTTGGCTGGACATTCGTTAACCGGAACGACAAATTCGCGTCTAAATCGTGGCGCAGTAATTGCTATTCCCTTGTTGCGCGTTAATGGCGCGCACAGTGAACACCCGATCGAAGTAGTGCGAATTGGGTTAATGAGTAAGGGCGCCGGGGCAAAGCAATGAACAACACCGAACGAAAACTTGAGGGCTTATCCGACGCTCAATCAGCGCCGACCGGCGAGGTCGTCCGGCAGTTTGAAAGCGACGTATTCGACCGCCGGGTTTGGAACGTGTTCGGGCTACCGATCGATCTGCTGACCGTCGCCGCTGCAGCCAATAAGATCGAACAATCGGCGCAAACGGGCGCGCCATGCCGTTTTGTGACGCCAAATGTCAATTGGCTGTGCATGGCTCAGGGCGATGATGCGATGCGCGGGGAGATCGTCGATTATGATCTCAGCCTCGCCGACGGATCGCCGATCGTTTGGCTGGCGAAATTGCTTGGCGCGCCAATCTCAGAGCGCTGCGCTGGCTCCGATCTGTTCGACGCGCTCCGCAAACGGGCCGCTGTCCCAGGGCGTCAATTGCGGGTCTTTTTCTTCGGCGGCCGTGACGGCGCCGCCGAAGCCGCCCATCATAAGCTCAATGCTGAAAAAGGCGGGGTTGTATCGACGGGTTGGATCAACCCAGGATTTGGATCGGTCGACGAAATGAGCCGATCCGAATTAATCGACGCGATCAATGCTGCTAACGCCGACTTCATCGTCGTGGCGTTAGGCGGGGAAAAAGGCCATGCCTGGATCGCCAAGAATAAAGACGCCCTGAATGCGCCGGTTATTTCTCATCTTGGGGCGGTCGTGGATTTCGCAGCCGGTACGATTAAGCGCGCGCCGGCATGGATGTCTCGCCTCGGTCTCGAATGGTGCTGGCGGATCGCGCAGGAGCCAAGCCTGTGGCGGCGCTATGCGCGAGACGGGAAGCAGATTTTGAAATTGATGTTCGGTCAGTTGCTGCCGGCGTTGATGTTAAACCAACGCGCAACCGGCGAAGCGCCGCAGGTGGCGATCGATGTCAGCCAAGCTGAGACCCGTATCACCCTCAGCGGCGATCTTCTTTTCAATGAACTCGGTTCGATTCGAAAAGCATTTCGCGAAGCCGCGACCCGGGGCCAGGATGTGCGCCTGGATTTCGCTGGGGTCGGCGCCATGGACGGCGGTTTTCTGGGGCTGGTGACGATCTTGGAGCGCCGCTTGGCGCTTTCCGGCGCGCGACTGCGGGCCCATCATCGTACCGAACGGCAGCATCGCATGATGGCGTTGAACGGCGTCGATCTTGAGGATGCAGCAGTATCGGTCGACGCCGCCAGCGACTCGATCGGCGACATAGCATCCGCGTCGCTGAGCCGCGCATAGCTATTTCGCGCTGGCGCGAGACAATCTATAGGAATCGTTATCATGGATTCTTTATACAGTCGGTAGATTCGAGATTCGGACGTCACATTAATAAAAAAGGCCACGCACAATGGGGTATCGTCGTTTATTGGTTATGGGCGCGTCTGCGCTTGCCGTCGTTCTGGCTGCTGGCTGCGCTTCGCCGGAGCAGAAATTGGAGCGCTATACGAAAAGCGGCGAAAAATTTCTCGCTGAAGACGACATCGGTCGGGCCAATATCCAGTTCCGAAATGCGCTGAAAATCGATGAAGATCACCTGCCAGCGCTACGCGGGCTCTACAAAATTTCTGAGTCCAAGAACAACACTGAGCAGATGTACGCGCTGTTGTCGGCGATCGTTAGGCTCGATCCGGCGGACGTCTACGCCCAGACCCAATTGTCGAAAATTCACCTTCTTTCCAATAATGAAGAAGACGCCATGGCGGCGGTTGACGCTGTTTTGGCGATCGAGCCTGAAAACGCCGAAGCTAAGGCTGTTAAGGCGGCGATCCGTTTCCGTTATGGCGACCGGGTTGAAGCGGTGACCCTGGCCGAAGAGGCCTTGGCGGCGGATCCGACGATCCAAGAGGCCGCGACTGTTCTGGCGACCAACAAGGTGTTGGAGGAAGATTACGACGCCGCCGTCGCTCTGATCGACGAAACCCTGGCCGTTAATTCCGAGGCCGCCGTTCTGCATTTGCTGAAGATCGAGATCTTCGGACGGCAAAATCGCGATGCAGACATCGACGCCGCTTACGCCGCCTTGATCGACGCCTTTCCGGACGAGCCTGCATATCGACGTTTGTTCGTGTCAAGATTATATCGGTCGAAGCGCTATGAAGAGGCGCGCGGACAATTCATGGCGATCATCGAAAATGAGCCAGACAATGTCGATGCGCATATCGAAGTCGTTCGCATCGATCTGAAAACGGGCGGCGTCGCGAAAGCGCGCCAGACGCTGGACTATTTTGTCGCCGAAAAGCCGGATCAAATCGATCTTGTGTTTGCGCTTGGCTCATTCATCCGCCAGCACGACAGCGGCAGCGACGCCCGCGCAATCTATGAAGGTCTTTTGTCGCATGAAGACCCCGCCGTGCAACTGCGCGCCAAGAACGAAATCGCTCAGATGCTGCTCGACGAAGAAAAGCCGGCGGAAGCTAAAACGCTTATCGACGAGATCTTAGTTGCGGATGAAAGAAACTCTGGCGCGCTCGCTAAGAACGCAGGCCTGAAGATTTTGGACGGCGATTTCGACGGCGCGATCAGCGATCTTCGCGTCGTGCTCAGCGATTCCCCGGAATTGATTCAGCCGCAACTCCTGTTGGCGACCGCTTATGAACGCAGCGGCGAAGTCGCCGCGGCCGACGCTCAATTCACAACCGCGCTCGAAAATCCGAGAACGCGCAGCCAGGTTAGTCGCGAATTCGCCCAGTTCCTCATTCGCCAGGAGCAAACCGATCGCGCAGGACGCATTCTTATCGATGCGCTCGAGGGCGATCCCAATGACGAGGAAAACCTAAAACTGCTGGCGGCTGTCCGTCTGCAACAGCAGGATTGGCGTGGTGCGGAAGAAGTTGCGCAGCGGATTCAGAATCTCGATCCAGACGCCGACGCCGTAGGACGCATTCTCGGCGTCGCGTATAATGGACTTAAAGACTATTCCGGCGCCATCAAAGTTCTGTCCGAACAAAATGACGACAGCCCATTGTCGTTCAACCCGCTTTCCGTGTTGATCAGCGCTTATGTGAATTCCGATCGTCGTCAGGAGGCGATTGACTTGCTGCGCGACAACATCGCCAAAGATCCGACCAATTATGATGCGCGGCTGTTGTTGGCGCGGGTATTGAACGGCGCCGGCAAACCAGAAGAGGCGCGCGCTGCGCTTCGCGAGGCGGTCTCGGTGGAGGCCGAAAATCCGGCCGCCTATGAATTGCTGTTTAGAATCTATGACGCTCAGGGTCTGCGTGACGACGCCATTGACGTCATCGACCAAGGCCTCGCAAGCGTCGAGGAGAAAGACGGCTTGCTAGTCTTGAAGGCGGATCGTTTCATCCGTGATGGGAATTTAACGGGCGCTTTGGCGATCTATGAAGATATTCTGGTTCGTCGACCTGGCGATCTACTCGTCTCCAACAACTTCGCCGCTATCACGACGGAGATTAAAGACGATCAGGAGAGCCTGCAGAAAGCCGTCAATGTCGCCGCCGTGCTTGCGGACAGCGAGAACGCCAATTTTCTCGATACTTATGGATGGGCGCTCGTGAGGGTCGGGCGCGTCGACGAGGGCGTCGCCGTGTTGGAGAGAGCGGCGCGGCTAGCGCCGAGTTTCGCCGACGTGTTGCTTCATTTAGGCGATGCTCAAATTCAAGCGGGCGACCGGGAGGCCGGTGAAGAGACTCTCAATAAGCTCATCGAATTGGCTGCGGGTAAGCGCCCAGAGATGGTGGAAAAGGCGCGTGCGCTCCTAGCGGGTTAGCGCGCGTTGAAGTTCGACGATCGGTCGAGCGGAATGAAATTATGTACGAAGAATTCTATGGCCTAACCGAGAAGCCGTTCTCAATTCAGCCTGACCCCTCATTCTTGTATTGGGGGCGCAGCCATCGCTTAGCGTATGCGATGCTGGAATACGGCGTTTTGAACCATGCGGGCATTTCGATCGTCACCGGCGAAGTAGGTTGCGGCAAGACCACCCTCGTGCATCGTCTGCTTGAACAATTGTCCGATAGCCACACCGTCGCGCTTTTATCGAATATCCAACGAGACCGCGGCGATTTGCTGAGCTGGGTTTTGATGGGGTTCGGCCAGCCTTTTAACGACAAAGACCATGTCGAGAAATTCGCGGATCTTCAGCGCTATTTCATTTCCGAGTACAATCAGGGCCGTAAGCTAGTCTTGATTATCGACGAGGCGCAAAACCTCTCGATCGACATGCTCGAAGAAATTCGTATGCTGTCGAATATAAACGCTGGCAAGCATCAATTGCTTCAATTAATCCTGATTGGCCAACCGCAGCTCAAAGAATTGTTGAACAGGCCGGATCTCCTGCAATTGGCGCAGCGCGTGGGGGCGGACTTTCACTTAACGCCGCTTAACCGCGATGAGGTTCATGCGTATATCGACACCCGCTTAGCGATTGCGGGCGCGAAGAGGGCGATTTTTTCGCCTTCTGCGATCGATCGCATTGCGGCCGAATCCCGCGGCGTGCCGCGGGTCATCAATATCATCGCCGATACGGCCTTGGTGTACGGTTTTTCCGGCGAGGACAACGTCATCGGCGAGGACGTGATCGCCGCCGTGATCAAGGACAAGGGAAGCTATGGCGTGTTCGGCATCGCCAGTGACGCCGACCTAACGCTGCAGACAGCCGCTCCTGAAGAAAGCGAAGATCACGCTGACAGCATAGTCGTAGAACCGTCGACCGTCTCGCCAAGCGAGGGCGCATCGTTATCGCACGCTGCAGGCGCAGTCGAAGAAAAGTCGGTCGCGGCGGCCGCTGCGCCTGGCCTTCGTGACGTCTCGACGGCGGCGACATTCGCCTCCGCGAGCGTCGACGCGTCAGTTGTTCCTGCAGACGAGACCTTGTTTCCCGATCTCGTAAAGCCAATCGACGCGCGGCTCGCGCCGTCATGGCCGGTTTCCAAACCGGTCGCCCCTGCGCCCGCTGCTCCCGCCGAGCCAGTTTCAGAAGCAACGCCAAGGCCGACGTCGGAGGCGGCGCCGTCGCCGATCGACGATCCATTGTCAAACGCATCGCCCCATCGCGCGACGCAGCCAGTCACGCAGCCTGTCGCTTCGATTGAAGCGCCGGCCGAAGATCTATCGGCGCCGTCAGTGGGCGTTATCGTCGTTGATCTCGGCGATGTGCGGATTGAGGATGAATCGCGATTGGGGCTTGATAGCCAAGCGCCGATCGTACTGGTCCGGCGGGGATTGGGCGGCGCTGTTGACAGCGATGAAAATGACGGGGTCGAGTTGGTTGAATTGGCCAGCCCGACCTTGACGTTTGGACGGGCATGCAACGCCGGCTATCGCCGCATGAAGAAGATTCATCCCGACCTGCAGTTCGTGCAATTTGTCGTCGCCGGCGCCTCGATCGAGCCAGGCTGGCTTGCCGAAGCCGCGAATTTTTTGTCGCGTCGCCCTGAGGTCTCCGCGATCAGCGGTAAAGTTATCCGTAGTCTCGACGAAAGCGGATTTCTTGGCCGATTGCGGGCGATGGATTGGGAGAAGTCGGAAGGCGAAGCGCAGACGACTGATACGACATTCTGTGTCCGTACAAAGGCGTTCGAGGCTGCGGGCGGTTTCCGCGGAGACCTTCCGCTTGTCGAAACTGCGGATCTGTGCATTCGGTTACGTCGTCGCGGCGCCCATGTATGGCGTCTTCCTGAGACGATGGCGTCCATGCCCACCGGCGTCAAATCCCTAGGAAGCTGGTTCGGCGCGTGCATGAGGGACGGCAAGCATTACGCCATGGGGGTTTCCGCACATGGCGCAGCGCCAGATCGATATTGCGTCGGCAAACAAACGAAAGCGATTTTCTGGGGAGCGATCATCCCGTTGGTGACGATTGCGCTGACGGGCGCCGCCGGCGTCTTCGCCGTCAATTCAACCGAATTGACGATGGTGCTTTTGGCGATCGGGGCCGCCATCGGCGTTTTGGTTTTTGCGTGTCTCATGAAGGTCGCATTTATGGCGGTCGGCAGGGGCGTCTTCCGGCCAAGTAGTTGGGTGTACGGATTTTTGAAGACGGCAGGGCATATCGCCGAATTCTTTGGCGTCTTGTCAGGGTGGCGCATGTTGGCTAAGTCGCGACGCGACAGCCAAGAGCGGGCGGGACATGTCGGGCCGTAATGGCCGAATGGCTTTGCGCCTCCCTAATCGATCAATACGCTGAAACCGTCGGCATGGACGTTCGAACATGATCCTTCCAGGATCGCGCGCCCGAGCGTGGCCGCGAAGCAAAACCACACCCGTCGCTCAACCCGACTTAGCGTTATTCATTAACGCGACGAAGGATGAGGACGCGGCGTACAAGGGCAGGTTGAGAGCCGCGGCTAGATAAAACCTTTTGATAGTTTAATCTTTCGTCACGGCGGAAAATGCTGATAAAAATCAGTGTGTTAACGTATGGATAACGGATCGCTAAACGGGCGCCTAGAATTGTCGTCGGGGACCAAAGTATAAGTTATGCAATTACGAACATAGTGCGATCGTTAACGATGCGCGCGACGATTAGCTCGCTATTCGCGTGGTCGAAACAGTTCTAAAGCGTTAGTTGTGTGAAAGTATTATGAGTACCAAATCAGTGTCCAAAGAAGAAATCCATCGGGGAACGACGATATCTCTTGACGACTTACTGAATGCCGCCGGTCGCGGCGACCTCACGGCGCCTGCGTCGACGCGCAAGCAGCGCCGCCGGGCGCGTATGGCTGGATCTACGAATATGGCGCTGCTCGCCGGTCTGCTGGGCGTTAGCGGTGAAGCGCTAATGGCCAGCGACGACACGGCGGCGGCGACTTTCGGGTCTACGATCTGCACCGGTGGGCCTTCTTCGACGGCAGGCCTTGGCGATGCGACCATCCAGGCGAGCTCGAGCGCTGTGGTCGCGTCGGCGGCGTCAGCGGCGCAGACTGATCTTTTTGATCAGCCTGCCATGACGACCCAGCCCGCGGCCGCGACGTCCCTAGTCGGCAGCGTTCGCTCCGGTCTCGTCAGATCAGGATCAAGCGAAGATTTTCTGCCAACGTTGGATTTCGCGCAAGCGGCCAACGCGTTTGACGCCAGCTTCGATATCGCCGCTCAGAGCGCAGCGAATGTCGTTCGTAACCCGATCGTCGTGATGCGTGCGGCCGCGTTTAATGAAAATGGCCTGTTTTTCGATCTGGAGGCGCTTACTACGGTCCTTGAGGAATTCTTCGAAGCTCGGATTTCGTTTATCACCGATGCCATCGATCGCACGACGTCGCGCGCTGATTTCGAATTGTCCATCGGCGGTCGTCCGGGGCAAGACGGCGTCCAAGAACTTCGCCTGGTCGGCGATATGGACGGTGAGCCTGAAGTGTTCGTGTCGACGCCTGCCCAGCCTCAGACGGTCCGGATGGTCTCTGCGCCTCAACAGGCTTCCGCGCCGTCGGCCCAGCAAGAACATGCTCAACACGCCAACGCCGACATGCACGAGCCGGATGCGCCTCATTCCGCCAACACGTCGCATGCGAACCATGATCAAGAGGACGCTGACGCGCATTCAAATAATCACGAAGAGGCGAACGCCGGAAACGATGATGGCGAGCATGCTGGTCACGCCAGCGGCGCCGACAGCGGCGGTCATTATCATCCTGACGATCCGGCGAAAGCGAATGAGCACGGCGCCATCTTAGATCTGGTCGCTGTCGCCGACGCGACTCACGTGGCGATCGCGGACGGGTCTTGGTTCGATCCAGCAGTTTGGGCAAATGGCGACGTTCCTGGCGCAGGCGCGAGAGTGTTGATTCCTGAGGGAAGGACAATCGCCTATGATGGTCAAAGCAACGAGTCTATTTTCTCGGTGCGCGTTGACGGTCAGGTCGATTTCGCCACGGATCAAGACACCTATCTTAAAGTCGATACGTTCGTGGTGACGCCGGCGGGCCGACTAACAATCGGCACGGAGTCGAATCCGGTCGACGCGGACGTGCAAGCGGTGATTTCGATCGCGAACAATGGCGACATCAACACCGCTTGGGATCCGTTACTCCTATCTCGCGGCGTTATCTCCCATGGTTCGGTCGAGATCCATGGGGCGGAAAAAGAGAACTTCTTGAAAGTCGCCTCCGATCCGATGCGCGGTGACAGTTCAATTACGCTGGATCCAGGCGGGCAATCGGTTGAAAGCCTTGGCTGGCGCGTCGGCGACACGATTGTGCTAACCGGCACGCGGTTGACGCCGCATGACGCAGCGCCGTCAAATGCGGAATTGGATCGCGGCGAAACTGAGGACGAAGAACGCGTCATCACCGGCATTTCCGGCAACACGATTTATTTCGACGAACCGCTTGATTACGATCACGATACGCCAAGAGACGATCTCGCGGCATACGTCGCCAACCAAACGCGCAACATCCGCTTTGAATCGGAAGATGGCGCGGACACGCCAGTTCATCAGCGTGGGCATGTCATGTTCATGAACTCTGACGACATCGATGTTCGGTATGCAGAATTCACAGACTTGGGCCGCACGGACAAGTCGCGCCGCTCTTTCGATGTTGGCGCGCTTGACTCGGTTGATGCAGACTCCAACATCCAAGGGCGATACTCCTTGCATATCCACCGCGCGGGCATTGAAGACGCGGACAATCCGGCCATGATTATCGGCAACGCCGTTAGCGGCGTGGTCGGGTGGGGTATCGTCCACCACGATTCCAACGCGATCATCTCATCGAACAGCGTCTATGACATTGTCGGCGCGGGCATCGTCGCTGAAGCGGGCAATGAAACCGGGCGTTGGGCGGACAATATCGTCATTAAGACGATTGGCACTGGCGGCCTCTTCAAGGATGGCGAAGACACCAACGCGTTCGATCTCGGCCGGCAAGGCGTCGGATTCTGGTTTCAAAGTCGTTTGGTCGAGGCAGTCGACAATGTCGTGGCGGGCGCGCCAGGCGGGTTTGGTTTCGTCTACTACTCTCGTGGCGTCGACCCCCACGAATTACGCGTTCAAGCGGATCAAACGTCTTTTGGCGAAGCGTTCCGAGCGAGTCACGGCGTTAAGGCGTCGCAAGTGCCGATCACCGTGTTTCAAGACAATGAAGCGTTCGCCGTCGACACAGGGTTCCTAAGCTTAAAGGCGGACTCCAATACGCGTCACGACGTACGCTCGATCATCGGGAATTTCGATGGTTGGGAAGTCCGTGTTGGCATCAACCTCGATTACGTCAATCACTATACGTTCGAAGATATTCGGCTGATCGGCCCAAGCGACGCAAACGCTATTCAAGGCGGAGCGGTCGGCGTCTACCTTGGCGGCAATATTTTCGATCAGACGTTCAACAAGGTCGAAATCGATGGTTTTGAGCAAGGCTTTTTCGCCCACAGAAATTTCACGCTCGACCCCTCCGATACCGTCGACACCGACTTGACGTTCATCGACGTCTCGATCACCGGCGCTATCGACGACTATGTCAATCCAGGTCCTTCTGACACATTCTTGACGTCAAGCGATTTGACGCCTCGAGCCGTGACCTATGAAAGCGGATTGCCCGACGTTGATGGCGACGGCATCCGCGAATGGACCAGCGGCGTTGTCGTCCTTGACGGCGTGAAAACGGACTCGATTGGCCAAGATACGACAAGCAAGGCGTATGACAGATTTTACATCGATAATTTCGATCTCCACGACACGATCGTGCAGAACGGCTATTGGCTCACTGAAAGCGGCGACCATGTAACGATCCTTGAAGAGTACGTAGCAGATCGCGCCACCGGCGATTTGATCAAGACGTCCATCTTCGTCGAATTCGATCCGGGCCTCTTCAAAATTCAAGAGTACAACTATAATGGCGTGCTCGATCTTAATAACTCCGCGCCTGTGGCGAATGCGGACTCGGCGACTGTCTCTGCTGGCGGGTCGGTGACCATCGACGTGTTGGCGAATGACGTTGACGCAGAAGGCGAAACGCTGATCGTCGACGGATTTTACTCCACGCGCGGTCGCGTTTTGCAGAATGACGATGGAACGCTGACCTATTACGCGGACAGCCACAAAGGCGGCGTCGACACATTCAAGTATTTCGTCCACGACGAGAGCGGGAATATCTCGGTCGGCGAAGTGACGGTGACGGTCGAAATTTGATCGGCGAATAACCCTACGAAGAGACTGCGTCTCGCCATTCCTGCGTGACCTGGGGGTCATCTTCGCCGTCGGCGAACGATTCGGCTAGCCGAACGATCCGTTCACGCCCCAAGCGCCTGGAAGCCGCCCAGACCGCGGCGGCCCGAACGAGGGGCGACGCGTCGTTGAGGCGCGGTTCGATCGCCGTCGCTGACGCCTCGTCGTCCGCATTGCCGATTGCTATCAGGACATTGCGGACGAAACGATCCCTGCCGGTTCGTTTAATCGGCGAGCCGCTGAACAATTCTCGAAACGCTGGATCGTCAAGTGAGGCTAGCGTGGCAAGCGCTAATCCTTGCAGTCCTTCGCGCGCATGAAGTTTAGCGTCGCTGGCGATCTCGGCGAACTTGTTCCACGGACAAACCGCTAAGCAATCGTCGCAGCCATAAATCCGATTTCCTATCGCTGACCGAAATTCGACCGGAATATGCCCTTTGTGTTCGATAGTGAGGTAGGAAATGCAACGTCGGGCGTCCAGCTCATAGGGCGCGGGGAAGGCGTCGGTCGGACAGGCGTCGAGGCAATTCCGGCATGAACCGCAATTGTCGACTTCCGGCGGGTCCGGCGCCAGGTTCAATGTCGTGAAAATCGAGCCGATAAAGAGCCAAGAGCCGAATTCTCGCGACACCAAGTTCGTGTGTTTGCCCTGCCAGCCGAGCCCCGACTGGGCGGCCAGCGGTTTCTCCATGACAGGCGCGGTGTCGACGAAAACTTTCACTTCCGCGCCGTAGGCGTCGACAATATTGCGCGCAAGGCGTTTGAGCTTCTTTTTGACCACGTCATGGTAATCCCGTCCTTGCGCGTATACGGATATATTGCCGTCCTGACGCTGCGATAGTTTATCCATCGGATCGCAGTCCGGACCATAATTGACGCCAAGAACGATCACGGATTGCACATCTGGCCATAGGGACTGCGGCGATCTTCTCTGTTCGGTTCTTTCCTCCATCCAGGCCATGTCGCCGTGACGACCCGCATTCAGGAAGGCGTCCAGCGCTATTCCCGCCGTGATGGGTAGGCTCGGCGAGGTGATCCGCACGGCGTCAAAGCCGACATCGGATGCGCGTTCCTTCACGTCAGCGGCGAGGATGGCGGGGTCTACGCTGGGCATAAGGTTAATCCCTGGTCACGCCAACGGAACGAAGAAGAGCGCCGCGACGAGACGAGCCGAACGCTGACAAATCAGACGCGCCCCATGGTGAATGGGAGAAAGCGGCCATTCGGCAAAATTTTTGCGTACGTCAAAATTAGTGTTTCGAGGTGGCGCACAACAACCCATTAGGGCGCCGCGGCTCCAAAGGGATCATGCAGAAATGCAAGCAGAAGTCTACGATGACCGACTAGATGTCCCGATCTGGCGACAGCCCGCTCCGGTCGCCCGCCGCGTGGCGATGTTCGTCTATGGTTGGCAGGATCCAGCATGGGTGTTCCTGCTGGCGGTCTTAGGCGCGACACCCTTCGTCATCGCTACTTTGATCGCCCCCTCCTTGTTAAGCTTGTCGCCGACAGTGGAGATGGTCGGACCGATCGCCGATGCGCGCGCGGTCGCTGGCGGCGCGGCTGACCTGAGCGCCGCCCGGGAACCATTCTATACTTTCTTGCTGATGCTCGCTGATCGCTTCGCGGAATCGCCTGGCCGCATTCATCTGGGGGCGAAAGCCGTCGCTGCGGTTCTCGCCGCCTATCCGTTAGCGTACTTCGCATCCGTGCGCCTTCCAACGTTGCAAGTGGTTTTGCTCACCGCTGCGGTGGCCGCATTTATTGTCGCGCCGTACAGCGGCGCGCCTGAAATGGCGTTGGCGTATTTCATCGTTTTGTCAGTTGCGTTGATCTTGAAGCCCGCGGACGAAGCCGCCGACCGGGCGATGATCGAAGGCCTATTGTGCGGCGGGGTGATGTACGCCCTTTGGACGTTCAATCCGATTTTCACGTTGGCCGGTTTCTTAGTCTTATCGGCGTGTCCGTTCCTGACGGGAAAAAGCGGGCTGGTTCGTTACGTCGCCACCTTAGGCGCGCTCGCCGCAATGGCGGTGATGGGAGAGATGCTGTCCCCCGGTCTCAATCTCGCGCGCGCCACGGCGGCGTCAGGCCTCTTCGCCGATGGCGCTCAGTCCTTGATGAGCGGCCTTGGCGGATGGGGATTGGCCGGCATCGGCGTGTCGACGCTCGTGGTTATTCTTTCGGCGGCCGTTTTCGGCGGGCGCGAGTATTTCAACGGCTGGCTTGCCGCAATCGTCTTTCTCGCCGCCTCGTTGGCGGCGGCGAACCTGGCTGGGGCCCAGCCGGTTCCCTTGTTCGTTTTCGCAGCGGCGATGGCGGCGTTCTCGGTCGTGTCGCCATTCTATGACGGCGTATTTCGCGACCACGATCGCGCCTCGGTGTCCGTTGCTGTGGTGGCGGGGGCATTGACGGTTTTCTGGACGGCGGCGATTTTCGCGCACACGTCGGGTCAGCTGGCGCTGCAATACAAAGCTGCGGCCGCCACGGATTCGACGGTTCGCAGCGAATTCGCCCTCGTTCATCCAGGCGGCGACGACGTCGCGCGATGGATTGAAGAGGGGCGGTTCTCGACGCGACGCGCGCGGGAAATGCTAACGCTCACCCCAGTCGACCAGTCGACCGTTTTGCTTGAAGCTGTCGCCCGTGCGCGGACTATTGCGGACGATGGAATTGACGTCGCCTTCTTGACCGCAGCCGATACGGCGTGCGTCCTGGCGGCCATGCGCACGTGCCGCCAGACCGGGAAGCAGGCCGCCAACGACGCGAACGTTGTGTTCGTGCCGCGCATTGATCTCGATCCCGCAACCATCACGATGAAGGCGAGCGCTGAAGCGCTTCTTTATACTGAATTCAAGTTGACCGAACGCACTCAGTTCTGGGAAGTGTGGGTGCGTCGGGGCGTGACGCTGCCGTCGGACCTGGTTGTTGTCGGACGCGGCCTCTAGGGCGCTAGCTCCCTCCTTATGCGGGGCTTCGTCCCCGAGCGATGAAATGCGGATTGTGGTAGCCGCGCTCA
>CAYWWL010000011.1:0-374 GCA_964461925.1 uncultured Caulobacterales bacterium
GCGTCTTGCAGACGCAGCGCTTGCAGCTCTTCTTTCAACCGCTTCAGTTCGGCCATTTGCTGGGTGTCGCCGACATGCTCTTCCGGCAGCGGCGGCTGCCAGGTGGCGGCGGAGGATTGCGCCATCTCGATCTCTTTGCCGGAGATCAGGCCCTTTTCGCGCATGTTCTCAAGCTCGGCCGTGGCTTCGCCGCCGCCGCGCTCGGAGGCGACGAGGTAAAGCTCATAAGCGCGGACATTGTTTTTCTTCAGGCCCGACCCGCGGCGGAACATTTCCGCGGCGAGGAAGATCTGACGCGCGCTGCCCCGCTCATAGGTGGCGGCGACGAGTTTCTCCGCCTTAGCCACGTCGGCGTTGGTCATCTGCTCGCGAAT
>CAYWWL010000011.1:384-16793 GCA_964461925.1 uncultured Caulobacterales bacterium
CTGCTGCGACTCGATCTGCGCATTGCGATCATAGGCGCTTGGCGTGCGGAACTCTTCTTCGAAATCGTGATGCGCCGCCAGGGTGTACCATTTCAGCGCCCGGACATAATCGGCCTTCTCGATCTGCTCGGGGCCGATCTCCTGGCCAAGCGAGTTTTCGATCTGAGCGCTGGCGTAGAAATCGCCGAGGGCTTTCATCGAGCGAACGTCGCCGGCCAGGGCATAGCGCCGCCACAGGTCGATCGCCACGTCGCTTTGACCTTTGCGGTAGGCTTCAAGCCCCATTTCGTATTCAGCCGCCGCCGGCGTCGCCGCAGCGCCCGCCGCCATGGCCAAAGCCGCGAGGGCCGCCACGCGCCCGAGCGCCGTTTTAGACGTCATCGGGCCGAAAACGTTGGAAAAGCGATTTTTGCTCATAACCCCTGGATCCCCTTCGCGACGCGCCCGTTGCGGGACGCCGCCCCAAAATCTACCGCAGCCGCCACCAAGGTCCCGAACCCGGGATTTTCCCCTAACGGCGCACGGCTCGCCGGCTATTTAACCACGCTTGCCGCCGCGACTCCAGATTAACCTTTACAAACGACTAATCAAATTGATGCCTTCGGAGGCCCATCAGGCAAGGGCTAAGGCCCGTTTTCCCCGTGTTTCTGCCCGCGCGTGACCAGAAAGACGCAGGCGCCGTCGATTTCCGGCTGTCGCGCGCAGCCATGGCCGCCGGTTTTGCAGAAATGCGGGATGTCCACCGCGGCGATGGGATCGTCGGCGAGGATCTTGAGGGTCTCGCCCGGGGCAAGGCGCCGCAGCCGCGCCTCCATCCGTAGCACCGGCAAAGGACAGCGCAGCCCCCGGGCGTCGAGGGTTTCAGCGATTTTTGCGGGGGCGTCAGTCTCGTCCATGGTCTCGCAATAGCAGGGCGCAGGCGCAAAAAAACCCCCGGAGCGGCGCTCCGGGGGTCAAATTTTCAGCTGACGTCGACCTTAGAAGTCGAAGCCCAGCTCGATGCCGACGATCCGGCCTTTCGCCAATGGCGAGAAGGTGCCGCCGCCAAGGCTCGCAGGCAACTGGGTGTCGCCGCCGAATTGAACCTCGTTGAGCAGGTTTTTGCCGTACAGCGACATCGTTACGCGATCATCGAAGGTGACCAGCGAGATGCCGGCGTCGATGGAGTCGATGTCGTTCAAGAAGCCGAGATTGTTGTCGGTGTAAGCCGCGCCATCCCGGTGGTTGTAGTTGAACCGTACGTTAGCGACGCCAAGCTCGCCCATATCGCGCGAGTAGACGAAGCCAGCGCCATAGGTGAACGGCACCAAGCGCGGAATGTCGAGGGCGAGGTCGCCGCCGTCGATCAGGCCATCGCCGTTCAGGTCGAACGCGACGCTGTCATATTCGCCATTGGTGTGGCCGAAGACGCCGGTGGTCAGTACATCGAGGACTCGGGCCCCCGGTCGACGCCCCAGATCGTGGAGTCGGCGGTGTTACGGATGATCTGAACCACGCCGGCGATTGGGTCGGCGAGGTTGATCTCGCGCTGCATGTCTTGGAAGTCGTTCAAGAAGAACGCGCCATTGATGGTGAAGCGGCCGCCTTCGTCTTGGATCTTGGCGCCCAATTCATAAGCATTGACGGTTTCTTCGTCGAACGGACCAGGGTTGAACGCGAACGAGGTGTTACGCATGTTGTAGCCGCCCGAGCGCACGCCCTGGGACCATTTTGCATAGACGTTCATCGTTTCGCTTGGCGTCCACTGCAGACCGACGGTCGGCGTGAAGTTCTCCCACTTGTCATTGTCGACGAAGTCTTCCGTGCACGATCCGCTGATGCGGACGTCGCAAGGCGTCGTGTTCAAGAGCAGGTTGGAGATCACGACCGCTTTTTCTTCATAGGTGTAGCGGCCGCCGGCGGTGAGCGTCAGCGCGTCGGTCAAGCGATAGTCAGCTTGCGCGAACACAGCGGCGGTTTCTTGGTCTTGCAGACCGCCGCCATTGAAGAACACCGACCCGAAGGCGATCTTCCGGATCTCGTTGTACGAGAATTCCTGGTGGAAGTAGTAGACGCCCGCAGTCACGTCGAGATTGCCGTCGGCGAAGGTGCCGTTATAGCGGATCTCGTTCGACAGCTGGTTCTGGTCGTTGGTCGATTCCGAGTGGAACAAGAAGACCGGCGTGGCGTCGATGTCGCCAGCGGTTTCTTGAGCGAATTCACGATAGCCGAAGACGTTGGTGATCGTGCCGTCGCCGAAGCCGACGTCGAGGGTCGCCGTGGCGCTCAACGTGTCCCACTTGGAGTCGTAGAGGCCTGGCTCGTCAATGGCGAAGTCGAAGCTGTCCCGCGGCGCGGTGAAGAACGCGTTCGGCGCGCCGAAGCCGTTCGGGTGGTTTTGCGCCGCCGGGCCGTCGCCGCGCGACTGGCCATGCTCGTAGCGGATCAACAGGTCGAACACGTCGTTCGGCGTGATCGACACGGCCGCGCGATACATATTCGTTTCGGCCGCGCCGAAATCTTCGAACGAGGCGGTCGGCGCGTCGTAACGCTCGAACCAGCCTTTGTCGTCATTATAGTAAGCCGACACGCGGAACGCGATGTAGTCGTTCAACGGACCGCTGACGGACGCCATTGCGTAGTAGTTCATGCCGGTGCCGCGCAGGCCGCTTTCAGCCGCCAATTTAGCGTCGACTTCAAACTCGCTCGATGGGCGCTTGGTGTTGATCAAAACCGCGCCGCCGGTCACGTTCCGACCGAACAGGATGCCTTGCGGACCACGCAGAACTTCGATGCTCTCCAGGTCGAACATGTCGAACACGATGCCCGAGTTGATGCCCATATAAACGCCGTCCATGAAGACGCCGACGGTTGGGTCGATCGATGGGATCGAGGAGTTGATGCCGATGCCGCGGATCGAGAAGTTCGCGGTGCCTGGCGTCGTGCCGATGTCGTCGAAGGAGACGTTCGGAATCGAATAGGTCAGGTTTTGCAGATCGCGCACCTGCAGGGCGTCGAGCTGGTCGGCGCCGTACGCCGTGACCGCCACTGGCACGTCTTGCACGTCCTCAGCGTTGGCTTTCTTGGTGGCGGTGACGAGAATTTCGTCGGTCAGAATATCAACCGCCGATTGTGCCATCGCGCCCGTGGACGCCAATGAGAGTGCAATCGTCGCAGCCGAAGCTTTCGCGAGTAGCGTGTCGCGCATGGTGGTAACCTCCCTGTATACAAACGGGTTCGAGCCCGGTGATCGTTCGAATTTTTCTTATGACACAAAACTTTGCGCGCTTGTGAGAGCCGATGCGCGTAAATCTGCGGTTGCCGCTCGCCTGTTGCGCAATTTCAACATTTTTGCGGCGGGCCGAGGATTGCGATAGTTAATCTGCCTTCAAATCAATGCCTTTCATTAGGATTTCATTAACCATCCGGGCGCGATCGACCCCAAAATGGAGATCCGTCCGAACCCGCGATCGTCTTGCGCGGGATTAGAAATTGGCGATCAGTTCGATCCCGACGACGCGGCCCTTCGCCAAGGGCGAAACGCGCCGTCAAAGGGCAGGCCGGCGAGTTCCTCCGGCGACGGCGGTCGCCGCCAAACTGGATCTCATTGAGCAGATTCTTGCCGTAGAGGGACGCAGTCAGCCGTTCATTGACGCTCACGAGCGAGATTGTCGCGTCGATAAGGCCGTGGCCATGGATCAATCCTTCGCCGCGCCAAGCCAGGCGCGGGTTCGCTGTCAGCAAGCGGACAACTCTACAAATGGAAAAGCGCCGCCCGTCTCCAGGCGGCGCTTGTCATGATCGTTTCGCTGGCGTGCGGTCGCCGGCGAGGGCGCGCCCATCGCCGCGCCAACGACGCTAGTCGCCGCGCAACGCCCGGCCCATGTCTTTCAGGTCAAAGGGAAAGACGATGGTGTTGGTGCGGTCGCCGGCGATCTCCTGCAAGGAGTTGAGATAGCGCAGCTCCATCGATCCGCTCTGTCTGGTGAGAATTTCCGCCGCCTCGGCGAGCTTCGCCGCCGCCTGTTGTTCGCCGTCGGCGAGAATGATCTTCGCCCGCCGCTCACGCTCGGCTTCGGCCTGTTTGGCGATCGCCCGGATCATGGTCGGGTCGACGTCCACATGCTTGATCTCCACATTGGCGACCTTGATGCCCCAGGCCTCGGTCTGCTGATCGAGGATTTCCTGGATGTCCTTGTTGAGCTTGTCGCGCTCTTGCAGCATTTCGTCGAGGTCGTGCTTGCCGAGCACCGAGCGCAGGGTCGTCTGCGCCAATTGGCTCGTCGCCGCCACGTAGTTCTCCACCTGAACGACGGCCCTGACGGCGTCGACGACGCGATAATAGATCACCGCATTCACTTTCACCGAGACGTTGTCTCTGGAGATAACGTCCTGGGTCGGAACGTCATGCACGGCCGTCCGCATGTCGACCTTGCGCATTTGTTGGACCACGGGAATCAGGATGACGATGCCGGGGCCCGCCGCCTTGCGGCCGACCCGGCCGAGGGTGAACACGACGCCTTTTTCATATTCGCGCAGGATGCGGATGACATTGGTCAATATAAAGACCCCGGCCACCAGCAAAAATCCTAGAAATCCAAATCCGCCCGGCATGTGCGTTTCTCCATTGTGTCGGGCCTTTGGCCCAATGTTGTCGTCCTTAGACTGATAATGTTCGTTACGGTCGGGTTACTTTTCGCCGCGCCGCCGCTTGACGGAGAGAGTGAGGCCTTTCATCGCCGTCACCGCGACGGGGTCGCCCGGCTTCATCGCATCTTTCGACGCCGCCTTCCACAATTCGCCGTCGACGCAAATGAAGCCGCATCGCTCGGCCTCGGACCATTCCTTGACGGTGCCATGGGCGCCGCTGACCTCGTCGCCGAGACGGTGCGGCGAGGAGCCGCCGCCGAACGCCATAAAGCACAGCTTCAACGCCGCCACGGCGAGAAAGCCGGCGCCGACAAGGGCGACTTCCGACCAGCCCAATCCCGCGATCAACGCCGCAGGCGCATGCGTCGCGTCGATCATGGCCTACGCCTCGCTCGGGGCTAGGCCGCCCAACAGACTGCCAGCCTTGGCTTGGCGCACCACCAGGATCAATCCGTCCACGTCGACCACTTTGATTTTGTCGCCGGGCTGCAGCGGCTTGTCGGCCCGGGCGCGCCAGCGCTCGCCCTCGACGATTACGTGGCCCTCTTTGCCGTCCCAATCGTCGACCACGCCTTCGCGCCGGCGGATCGCGTCGCCGCCGATCATCGGTCCATGGCTGCGCGAGCCGATCAGGGCGAACAGCACCAAAGCGAGGAAACCGCCCATGGTGACGAGGATCGACCCGATCACCAGGGGAGAGACTTCGAAACCGCGCGGGAACAGAACCACCATGCCGCTGGCGATCGACGCCAGGCCAACCAGCCCGGCCAAGCCGAAGGTGGGCGCATAGGCCTCCACCGCCATGAGAATGACGCCAACGCCCATCAACGCCACGCCAAGCCAATTAAACGGCAGCACCTGGAAGGCGTAGAGCCCGAGCAGCAAGCACATGATGCCGACGACGCCAGGGAAGATCGACCCTGGGTTCCACATCTCGATAATAATCCCGGTGGTCGCCAAGGACATCAGGATCACTGCAACGTTCGGGTTGGCGATGAAGTTCAGCACTTGTTCGACCAAGGTCGGTTCGGCCCGGCTGAGCTGCATGTTCGCCGTTGAGATCGTCTTTTCGCCGGCGGCGGTGGTCACCGTGCGCCCGTCGATTTGACGCAGCAGGTCTTCAAGATCGTCAGCGATCAGATCGACCACGCCGAGCGCCAAGGCTTCGTTATGGGTCACCGAGACGCCGTCGCGCACGGCCAGCTCGGCCCAATCTGCGTTGCGGCCGCGTTCTTCCGCCAAGGCGCGAATATAGGCGACGGAATCATTGATGATTTTCGACCGCAACGCGTCTTCATTGCTCGCCGGCGCTTGATCTTGGCCGCGGCGTTCGGCTGGCGCGGCGGCGTCGGTTTGGCCCTCGCCAGGTTCGGTTTCAGGCGCAGTTTCAGACTCCGTCTCTGGCGACGCGCCGCGATCGAAAGGCGACTCGCCCTCGAATGGATTTTCCTGCGGTTCGGCGCCGCCGCCGATCTCCACCGGCGTCGCCGCCCCGGTGTTGGTCGCCGGGGCCATCGCCGAGACGTGGGCTGCGTACATGATATAAAGACCCGCGCTGGCGGATCGCGCGCCCTGGGGCGAGACATAGGTCGCCACCGGCGCTTTCGACGCCAGCACGGACTTAATGATGGTCTTCATGGAATCCACGAGCCCGCCGGGGGTGTCGATTTCGATGATCACGAGATCCGTATCGGAAAGGCTGGCGGTTTCGATTTCTCGGGCGAGATATTGCGCGCTCGCGGGCGTCACCGGCCCATTGAGACTAAGGATTAGGCCTTGCGGCGCAGGCGATTGCGCCGATGCGGGCCCGGATTGGGCGATCGCGCCGATCGCGCTGGCGAGGAACATCATCGCGCCAATGGCGAACAGAGCGCCCCATAGGGCGAATGGCGAAACGGCGTTTCCTCGAATTGTCCTTAGGCCCATTCTCTATCCCCATCGCTTCCCCTGCAGCTAGAAAATAGGGTCTATTCGCAAACTTTCAACGTGCAATTCTTGCGCGGCGCCGGTTCATGGCGCGGCGCGAGGCGCTAATAGGCAGCAATTTCAACGATATAGCCGGCAGCTTCGAGATTGGCGATGATCCGGGTGAGATGCTCTTGCCCCTCGGTGTCGATGGTCACGTCCATGCAGGTCATTTTCGCCGGCAGATCCGAATAAACCCGGTGGTGGCCCACGTCGATGACGTTGCCGTCATTCTCCGCGATGATCGTCGCCACACGAACCAGTTGCCCCGGCGCGTCGAGCAATTGAATGCGCAGTCGCGCCAGGCGGCCGGAGCGCGCCAGGTCGCGCATCAAAATCATCGACAAAAGCCGCTGGTCGATATTGCCGCCGCACAGGACGAGGCCGACGGTCTTGCCGGCGAACCGCGGCGCATTCGATAGAACCGCGGCGAGACCGGCGGCGCCGGCGCCTTCCACCAGGACTTGTTGCTCGTTCATGAGCAGGCTCAACGCCCGTTCGAGGCTGCGCTCGTCCACGGTGACGATGTCGTCGACATGCGCCTTCACCACTTCACGGGTGACCCGGCCCGGCGTGCGCACGGCGATGCCTTCGGCCAGCGTGTTGCCGCCGACCACCCGAGCTTCGCCATTGACCGCGTTCACCATGGACGGGAACAATGCAGATTGAACGCCGATGATCTCGACGTTCGGCTTATGTCGCTTCATCGCCAAGGCCATGCCGGAAATAAGGCCGCCGCCGCCGATCGGAACCACCATGGCGTCGTAATCCGGACCGTCCTCGATCATTTCCAGGGCGATCGTGCCTTGGCCGGCGATCACCGCCTTGTCGTCGAAGGGGTGCACCACGCAATAATTCTCCGCCGCCGCCATGCGCATGGTCTCGGCATAGGCGTCGTCATAGGCATGGCCGGAAAGAACCACGTTCGCGCCCAAGGCCCGGGTCTGCCGGACTTTCACTTCCGGCGTCGTCTCCGGCATGACGATCGTCGCTTCGATCCCTAATCGGCGCGCATGGTGCGCGACCCCTTGGGCGTGATTGCCCGCCGACGCCGCGATCACGCCGCGCGCGCGCTCCTCTTCGCTCAGGGTCAGGAGTTTATTCAGCGCGCCGCGCTCTTTGAACGCGCCGGTGTAATGCAAGGTCTCCAGCTTCATCCAAAGATTGGCGCCGGTCGCCTCGGTCAGCTTTTGCGCCTCGACCAAGGGCGTGCGCATGATCGCATCGCCAATCCGCGCGGCGGCGGCGTCAATATCGTCCGCTGTCGGTAAGTCGGCGGGATCGATCGGGCTGTCGCCCTGGCGGAGCGGCGTTACATTGGTCATGGCTGTCACCAGCGTCACTAAAGTCAAGCGGCGCACCGTAAAGACTTCCACGGCTTTGAAAAGTCCCTATCTTATGGCCGAAAGTGAAATTTGGCGTCGGTCATATTTCCCGTTAACCAAAAGGAACGCCTCTTGCCCCCCTCCTATCGCCCAATGCGCGCCTATCTTGAACTCGGCGGCGCGACGCCGGAAGACGGCGCGCCGTTTTATGACCGCGTCGCCCCGGCGCAGTTTCCAAAACACGTCCTGCGCTATCGCAATCAGCGCGCCGCGACCTCGATCGGCCTTGGCGATTTAAGCGACGCGGATTGGCTGCGGCATTTCGGCGAATTTGATCCTTTGCCGGACAACTTCCCGTTCCCGGCGGCGGTGCGCTATCACGGGCATCAGTTTCGCCACTACAATCCGGACATTGGCGACGGCCGCGGCTTTCTATTCGGGCAAGCGCTGGATGGCGACGGACGGCTGTTGGACCTCGCCACCAAGGGGTCGGGACAAACGCCGTACTCGCGCAGCGGCGACGGTCGGCTCACGTTAAAGGGCGCGGTGCGGGAAATCCTCGCCACGTAAATGCTCGAAGCTCTCGGCGTCTACACCTCAAAGACGTTCAGCGTGATTGAGACCGGCGAAGAGCTCGAGCGCAATGACGAACCCTCGCCGACCCGGTCGGCGGTGCTGGTGCGCCTCGGCCATAGCCATGTTCGGTTCGGCGTGTTCCAACGTCTGGCCTTTGAAAAGCACAAGACCGCGGTCGACGCTTTGATCGCCTATTGCGCGCGACAATTCGAGCCGGACATCGCCGAGCGGCCGGCGGCGGAGCGGGCGACGGCGCTGTTCGGCCGCATCGTCGCGCATACCGCCCGGCTCGCCGCGCAATGGATGGCGGCCGGTTTCGTTCATGGCGTTCTGAATACGGACAATATGAACGTCACCGGGGAAAGCTTCGACTATGGGCCGTGGCGATTCTTGCCCGCGGTGGATTATGGCTTCACCGCCGCTTATTTCGATCAGACCGGCCTTTACGCCTATGGTCGCCAGCCGGACGCGGCGGCGTGGAATCTCTCGCGCCTCGGCGGCGTCTTCGCCCTGGTGGCGCCGGACGAGGAATTGAACGAGGCGCTGCAGTCGTTCGGCGCGGCGTTCCGGGTGGAAATGGGGCGGGCGATGTCGGCGCGCTTAGGGCTCAAGGCCGCCACGACGCAAGACGCGGCGGACGAGGCCGGCGCTTTCGCCTTCGACGTTCTGCAATGGATGGAGACGACGAAGATCCCCTTCGAACGGATGTTCTTCGACTGGTTCGGCGGTCCGGCCGCGGCCGCCCGAGCGAGTGAAAGCCCGCATGCGGATCTTTACGCCGATGACGGATTCGCGGCGATCAAGGCGCGACTTGTGTCGGCGGCCCCCCGGGACGACGTCGACCTCGGTCACGCCTACTTCAGCGGCGCGCCGACGACCATGTTGATCGACGAGGTCGAAGCCTTGTGGGACGCCATCGACGTTAGCGACGACTGGCGCCCGCTCGAGGACAAAATCACGGCGATCCGCGCCATGGGCGAGGCCTATGGCTTGCCGCAGCAGGGCGCGCCGCTGGTCCTCAGCCCAGCCAGTTGAACGCCTGACGGAGAAACGCCTCGCCGCCTTCTGATCGCCACACGCCATGGGCCATGACCACGCGAACCGGCTTCCAGGCGAGCATTTTTTCGAGCGCAGCCCGGGCGGGCTTGCGGTCGATAAAGGATAAGCGCCATTCCAGCGGGGCGTGTCCTTTCGGGTCGACGATGCCCCAGAGCCGGGCGACGGCGCGACGCCACCAAGACCAATGCTCGCGCAGATATTCCTCGGAGAAGTTCTCGCTTAAGTCGGCGAGGATCGCGGTCGACGACGGGCGATGGAAAAAGACGACCTCATCCATCATCGGCGAGCCTTTAAACCAGGCTTGAGCAATCTCCTCCGCCCAGGCCGTGGGCGCGTCGCCCGTTAGATATTCTTTAAACGGAAGATCCTGACGTTTCGCGGCGAGGCTCTCCGGCCCCCAGAGATCGGCTTTCGGGTAGGCGGCGCGCCATTCGTCGACGAACAGGTGATGGATCTTGTTCGGGCAGACCAAATGCGCCACCGGGCCAAGACGATCGACGACGTTTTGAAGCGGCGCGCTCAAGCCGATCGGCGACCAGACCCATAAATCGCCTGTCTTTAAGCGGACGATGACCGAGCGCGTTGGGTAGGCGAAGCCGTAGAAATCCACGTCCTCGCCGTCGGCGATCCATATGTTCTCGGCGACGGCGGTCAATGGCGGCGAGGATTTGGGTTCGACGCCCATATCGGCGAGGATCGCCGCGTACGTGTCCGCGACCTGGGCCCTTGTGGCGGCCAATGACTGGCCGGTGTCGATGACATAATCGGCCCTGGCGCGCTTCTCCGCATCGGGCGTTTGCCGCGCCAAGATTGCTTCGAATTTCTGCTCGCTCATCCCGGGCCGCGCCAAGACCCGTTCGCGCTGCAGCTCGGCGGGGGCGGAGACGACGACGACTTTATCGAACTGGTCCGCGGCGCCGGTTTCGAACAGGAGCGGGATATCGGCGATGATCATCGCCGCGCCTTCGGCCTCAGCGTCCGCCATGACCTGGGCGCGGTGGGCGCCCACGAGGGGATGGACGATCGCCTCGAGCTTTTTCATCGCGTCCTTGTCGGGAAGCGCGAGCGCGGCGAGCTTCTCCCGATCGACGGCGCCGTCGACGATCGCGCCTGGAAACAACGCGCCGACAGGCGCCACGGCGGAGCCGCCCTTGGCGTAAATCGCGTGCACCGCATCGTCAGCATTCCAACTATGGGCGCCGAGGTCGCCGAACATGGCGGTCACGGTGGACTTGCCCATGCCGATGGAGCCAGTGAGGCCGACCTTGATCATGGCCGGTCCCGCTCGGCGAGGGCGTCGAGCAACCGCGCCTCCAGATCCGCGTCGACGTCGGCGACGTCGCCGAGCCAGGCGCGATAGCCCGGAACCGCTTGGTGCATCAACATGGAGAGGCCGTTAATAGCGACGCAGCCGCGCGCGGCCGCTTCTTGCAAGAACGGCGTTTGCAACGGCGTATAGACGATGTCGCAGACGATGGCGCCCGGTTTTAGTTGATCGGCGTCGAGCGGTAGCGACGGCGCGCCGGTCATGCCAAGCGAGGTGGCGTTGACGATCAGGTCAGCTTCAGCGACGGCGTCGGCGGCCGGCCAATCGGCGACGGCGAGGTCGAACCGATCGGCGATCTCCTCGGCCCGCGATGTCGTCCGATTGCTGATCGTAACCGCGTCGAGCGACAGGAGCGTGCGCATCGCATAGGCGACGCCCCGGGCCGCGCCGCCGGCGCCCAGAATAAGCGCGGAAGAGACCTTGCCGAGATCCGCGTCCTGTCTGAGCGCCGCCGCAAGGCCGATGGCGTCGGAATTGTCGGCGGTGACGCCGCGCTCGTCAAAGGTCAGCATGTTCGCCGCGCCGATAGCGTCGGCGGCGTCAGTGCGACGGTCAGCGAGGGCGAAGGCGGCTTGTTTAAACGGGATCGTGACATTGGCCCCGCGGAACCCAGCTTTCGCCAGACCCTCGACGATGCGCGCGAACGCGGCGTCATCTTCCCCGCCGTCGACCGGAACGTAAAAAGCGAGCGCTCCTTCGCGCTCGGCCCAGGTGCGATGGATCAGCGGCGACAGGGAATGCCCGATCGGATGGCCGATAACGGCGGCGAGGCGGGGGGCGGAGCTCATCAGCGCGGGCCTTTAGAAGGGAATGACGCCGTGGCGGCGACAAATATCAAGGGTCGGGAACAGCGATAGACCCAGGACGGTGAAATAATCCCCATCAATGCGATCGAACAGTCGCGCGCCGAGGCCTTCGACCTGATACGCGCCGACGCTCGATAGAATGGCCGGGCCGGCGGCGGCGAGATAGGCGTCGATCTCGGCTTCGTCCATTGGGCGCACATAAAGGGTGGCGGCGCTGAGCCGCCGCTCGACGATCTCGCCGTCTTGCGCGAAAGCGACGCCGTTCAAGAGACGATGGGACGCGCCTTGCAGCAACATCAGGCGCTCTTTCGCTTCAGCCATGTCAGCCGGCTTGTCGAACCCGCCGCCTTCGAACTCAAGAATTTGATCAGATCCAAGAACAAGTCCGGCGTGCTTCGTGGACACCGCCAGCGCCTTCGCGTCTGCGAGGGCTTGAGCCGTCGCTTCGAGGTTGAGGCCGGTCGCGGCGGCGTCTTTTTTGATGACGTCTTCGTCGACCCCTGGCTTGATGACCTCGAAGGGCACGCCGGCGCCGCGCAGGATCGCCGCGCGGATCGCGCTGCCGGAGGCGAGAATAAGCGTGCTCATGTCAACGTTCCGATTGCGGGCCGGACGGATCGCCCTCGGGTAAGAGCTCAAGCGCCGCGGCGTTTTGTTTGGCGGACAATTTGGTCAGGATCGCCGCAGCGGTTTCTTCCACCGAGCGCCGGGTAACGTCAATCATCGGCCAACGGTGTTTGGCGAAGAGACGCTTCGCCGCCAGGACTTCGCGGCGGATCTCCTCTATATCGCTATAGCTCGCCGCGGCGTCGCCGGCGTTGATCCCGCCAAGCCGGCTTTTTCTGATCTGGGAGAGGCGATCGGGGCTTGCCACCAAACCCACCACCAGGGGCTGGCGCAGGACCTCCAATTCCTTCGGCGGGTCTTGGCCGGGCACCAGGGGAACGTTGGCCGCTTTGACGCCGCGGTTCGCCAGATACATGCAGGTCGGGGTTTTCGACGTGCGCGACACCCCGACGACGACGACGTCCGCCGGCTCGAGATCCCACAGCATTTGCCCGTCGTCATGGGCCAAGGTGTAGTCGAGGGCTTCGATGCGCCGGAAATAGCGCGCGTCCAATTTATGTTGCGCGCCGGCGCTGCCGCTCTCCTCCATGCCGAGATATTCGGAGAACGCTTTGACGAAGGGTTCGAGCACCGGCACGGCGGGCGTTTGCAGTTCTGCGCAGCGCACTTCCAGCATTCGACGCAGGTCCGGATTGACGATGGTGTAAAGGACCAGACCAGGCGCAGCTTCGATCTCAGCGAGAGTCCGGCGCATCTGCGGCTCGGACCGCACCAGGGCGTAGATGTGTTCGAACGGTCGCGCGGCGGTGAATTGCGAGGTCACCGCTTTCAACACCGAGTTTAAGGTTTCGCCCGTGGAGTCCGAGACCAGGTGGACATGGAAGTAGCTCGCCAGGGGTTCAACTTCGGCATCTTCATTCACGCTCGGCGTGGTTTCCATAACTTCCCCAGCTTTCTTCATTTCCCGACCGCGGGCGCCGGTTGGTATGACCCGGGAAAACCGGGGTGATTCCCATCAGAAGGCGTCGCGGCGACCTGTCAAGGTTATGTTTCACTGATCCTCCGAGCGCGGTCCACAGGCGGACTGGAAATCTTACAGCGGGGGAATCACCTTCCCCAATAATCCGCGCGACTGGGGAATAGTTTCAGTTGCGCTCAGCCCTACCCGGTATGGCCAGCGGTTTTCAGCCCGGGTGAAAGGTTAAGGAAAGGTGAACAGCGGCTCTGGAAAAAACCTGAACAGTTTGGGCGCCGCGTCGATTAGCCTGGGCACAATTTCCGCGCAGCGGTTTTTTCCACGGAGCCCACAAGCTATTACTTCTTATTCTATGAATTAAATTCATCCAAAAAAGAGTGATCAAGGTCTGTGCAGAACACCAACGCATCCACGAAACGCGAAAGATTTCTAGGAGCGCTACGCGGCGAGCCGCAATCGCCGCCGCCTGTATGGTTCATGCGCCAAGCGGGCCGGTATCTTCCCGAATATCGCGCCACGCGTCAGCAGGCCGGTTCGTTCTTGGACCTTTGTTATAATCCTCAATTGGCGGCGGAAGTCACGTTTCAACCGATCCGACGCTATGACATGGATGCGGCGATCTTGTTCGCCGATATTTTGTTGATCCCGCAAGCCCTCGGCCAAGGGGTGCGGTTCGCTGAAGGAGAAGGTCCGATCCTGGAGCCGCCGCTGACCCGGGCAGGCTTCGAAACGCTCTCAATGGACGCTCTCGATGACACATTGGGGCCAATCTATGAGACCCTTCGCTTACTGAAGGCCGGCTTTAAGGACGAAACGGCGTTGATCGGTTTCGCCGGCGCGCCATGGACCGTGGCGACCTATATGCTAGCAGGCGGGGGAACGAAGGACCCGGCCGCCCTGCGCCGGCATTATTATGACGATCCGGATTTTATCGAACAATTGCTTGCGCTCTTGGTGGAGTCGACGTCGCATTATCTGATACGTCAAGTTGAGGCCGGCGCGGACGTGATCCAACTGTTCGACACCTGGGCTGGCGGCATGCCCGAAGAGCTGACCATGAAATTCAGCCTTCGCCCTATGGCGGCGATCGCCGAGCGGGTGAAGGCGGCGCATCCGGGCACGCCGATCATCATGTTCCCGAAAGGCGTCGGGACATTATTGAAACCCTTCGCGCAATTATCGGTATGTGACGCCGTCGGGATCGACTTCGCCGCGCCGTGGGATTGGGCGGCGGAAGAAATCGCGCCCCACGCATGCGTCCAAGGCGGGCTCGATCCGCTCTTGGTGGTCGCTGGCGGCGCGGCGATGGAGACGGCGGCCAGGCGTTTGTTGAAGACGTTCGACGGCAAGCCCTATGTCTTCAATCTCGGCCATGGCTTCGTCCCGCAAACCCCGCCTGAAAATGTCGCGCGATTGATGCAGATCGTCCGCGAAAGCGCATAAGGCCGTCCAATGAGCACTTTTCTCGCTTCGATCTATTTATGGCTGAAAGCGTTCCACATCATCATGGTGATCGCCTGGTTCGCTGGCCTGATGTATTTGCCGCGACTGTTCGTCTATCACCATCAATCAGCGCCCGGCGGCGAAGCGGAAACCTATTTCACCCAGATGGAGCGGCGCCTGGCGCGGGGCATCATGAACCCGTCAATGATGGCGGTATGGGTCTTGGCGGGATTGATGCTGATCGCTAATCCTGGCTTGTTCTCCACCGGTTGGTTCCACGTCAAACTTGTCTTAGTGCTTGGCGTCACTGGGGTGCATGTCTTCTACCTGCGCGCCCAGCGGCGGTTCGAAGCCGGCGAGCGCGTGCGCAGCGAAAAGTTTTGGCGCATGATCAATGAAGCGCCGTTCGTGATGATGATTGGCGTCGCGATCCTCGCTGTGCTGAAGCCTTTCTAGGAATTTCGACGATTAATTCGGTAATGATTTCAAGCCATTGGCGTTAGCGGCGGCCTAGCGCGCTTCTAAACGTATCGCCCAGATTGACCACTTAGATAATTTGATTATATCAAAGGGTCTCGGACTTCCGTTAGGATGTGCGTCGTTCGGCGCGTCCTAAGAGTCCCTCCCTCCCTGAGACTTGGCCGCCGCGTCGTCGAGCGTCCTTGTATTCTTCAAAAATTATATTCCAGAAAGCGTCCGTGATGGGCTTTACAAAAATGACCCTTGATGAGCTGAAGGCGAAATCTCCTGCCGAACTGCTCGCCTTCGCCGAAGACGTCGAAGTTGAAAACGCATCGACCATGCGCAAGCAGGACATGCTGTTCGCCATTCTCAAAGAACTCGCCGATCGCGAGGTCGAGATTTCCGGCGGCGGCGTGCTTGAAGTCTTGCCCGATGGATTTGGTTTCCTCCGGTCGCCGGAAGCGAACTATCTGCCGGGGCCGGACGACATCTATATTTCCCCGTCGCAGATCCGCAAATTCGCGCTGCGCACTGGCGATACGGTCACTGGTGAAATTCGCAGCCCGAAAGACGGCGAACGCTACTTCGCGTTGCTTAAAGTCGGCACGATCAATTTCGAAGATCCGGAGAAAGCCCGGCACAAAGTGCACTTCGACAATTTGACGCCGCTCTATCCTGAAGCGCGCTTGCAGATGGAAGTCGACACGCCGGAGGGCAAGAAGAAAGATCTGTCTCCGCGGGTGATCGATTTGGTGGCGCCGCTTGGTAAAGGTCAGCGCGCCCTTGTGGTGGCCCCGCCGCGGACCGGTAAAACCGTGATGCTGCAAAACATCGCTCACTCGATCGCGGTCAATCATCCGGAATGCTATCTGATCGTCCTGTTGATCGACGAACGTCCGGAAGAAGTGACGGACATGGATCGCTCGGTGCGCGGCGAAGTGATTTCATCGACCTTCGACGAACCCGCGACGCGCCACGTGGCCGTGGCCGAAATGGTGATCGAAAAAGCCAAGCGCTTGGTCGAACATGGCCGCGACGTGGTCATTCTTCTCGACTCCATCACCCGGCTTGGCCGCGCCTACAACACCGTGGTGCCGTCATCGGGCAAGGTGCTCACCGGCGGCGTTGACGCCAACGCGCTGCAGCGGCCGAAACGCTTTTTCGGCGCCGCGCGGAACATCGAAGAGGGCGGCTCGTTGACGATCATCGCCACCGCCCTCTACGCTTTTTCGGCGCCGCGCGGCACGTCGACGAGGGCGGCTCGTTGACGATCA
>CAYWWL010000012.1:0-16637 GCA_964461925.1 uncultured Caulobacterales bacterium
CGTCAGTGTCGCACGGTTTGCGCAAGAATCTGTAGACCTGGCCTTCATTGATGGCCCCGATCGCGGTTTCCTGATCGGAGTTTCCGGTCAGCATCAGTCGCTTGATGGCTGGATAATTCGACTTAACCTGACGCAGCAATTCAAGGCCGTTCATCTCCGGCATCTGCATGTCGGCTAGGATGACGCCGACGTCCGTGTGCGTTGCAAGGAGGTCGAGAGCCTGCGGTCCGCCGTTCGCGGTGTAAATCTTGAAGTCGCGACCTAGACGGCGCTTAAGCGCGCTCAAGAGCCGTGGTTCGTCGTCGACGAGTAAGATTGCGATATCATGCTGCTGTGTCATGGGCGTCCCCTTCGCTCGCGTCGCCCTCGATGGCGCGCCGCGGTAGCTGAATCAAAAACGTCGTCGCAAAGCCGGGCGCATCGATAAGCGACAACCGGCCATCGTGTCCTTTGACGATGTATTCTTTCGCCAACGCAAGCCCTTGGCCGGTGCCTTTGCCGACTGGCTTGGTGGTGAAGAACGGGTCGAAAATCTTTTCTTTGATGTGGACCGGCACGCCGGAGCCATTGTCGCTCACGGCGCAGCTGATGAATTCGTCGTCGTAAGACGTCGAAATTCGAATGCGTCCGTCGGTTCGCTTCCCTTCGTCAAGAACGTCGATGGCGTTGACCACGAGGTTCAGCAATACCTGCTGGAGTTGACTGCGTCGGCAACGAACCAGCGGCAAGCCTTCGTCCAACTCCAGCTCAAGGTCGGCGACGCCGAGGCTGCGTTTGCGGCATATGGTGATGACGTTGGTCGCCATCGCGTTAAGATCGACCTCGTGTTTCTTGCCTGTCCCCTTGTGCGAGAATTCCTTCATGACAAGGATGATGTCGCGTACTTGGCGGATGCCGTCGCGCGAGTCGGTGACGGCTTCGGCGATTTCCGCAATCAAATCCTGCAGCCCGATCGATCCATTGAACTCCGAAATCGCTTTAAGTTCTTCGGCGTAGTCGCTGCGATCCGCGGCCGCGACGCGCAACTTTTCGTAGTGCGTGTAGGACTCGTGGATGCTCATCAGAGATTCGAGCAAGAATTCGAGATTGTCGCCGATGAATTGAATTGGCGTATTGATTTCATGTGCGATCCCCGCCGACAAGGCCCCAATCGCTTCTAACCGTCGGGATTCGTCGACTTGCTCGCTCACCCGCCGGCGGCGTTCTTCGGCGTTGATGCGTTCGGAAATGTCGCGGACGAGAATGACGCAGCCGACCCCGGCGGCGATTGCGCCGACTCTGCCGCGCAATTCCGCCGGAAATTCGCGACCGTCCTTACGGCGGGTGTTGTGGCGCTCGAAAACGAAAACGTCCTCAGTGCTGTCGGTCAGCGTTTGCGTTAGGCCAGGGAAGAATTCGTCGAGCGGCCGGTCTTGAAGTTTGCGCGCGCGCGCGCCAAGCAAATCCGCCGCGGCGGGATTGCAGCTGACGATTTCGAATTGGTCATTGCAAGTGATGATGCCGTCAGGCGCCGCATGCATGATCTCGCGCATGACGGAGCTGACTTCTTTGAAACTATTGACCGTTTCTTCGAGTGCGGAGTTTTTCTCGAAAAGCTCGCGGCTCTTAAAATCCAACAGGCGTTCCGCTTCGCGACGAGACGCTTTCTCGCGCGTGGCGATCGCCTGATAAATTTCCGTGGTTTCCGTCACTGCTTTCCCACTCCGCTCGGAAGATATCAATCTCGAGGCGTCGCCAGGATCGCATTCTAGTGTTTAACTTTAATTAGTGCCGGTCGGATCAGGGTTAACTGAAGTTTACGAAATGGCCTCAGGCGCGGGCGCTTCGATCTTGAACAGGACCTTTGTCGTCGGGTCGGATTCAAGGTCGATGCGTTCAATTTCGGCGTTGCGGCCGAAGTGCGCCATGCACCCTTCGATTAGGCCGTGGCAGAAGCTGCCGAGACCGCGTGATGAGCTGTAAAGAAGCTGGCAGCCAGTCGGCGTCATATTAGTGACGTCGATCGTCGGCAGTTCGGCGTCCGGGTATAGTTTGCGCACCTCGATATGGATCTCGTTTTCAACGGAGGCGAGGAACTCGAACGGGCAAGTGTGGTCGACGAAAAGGCTCGGGAAATCCTCGGCGAAGCGCGAGAACAAATGCGCCCCGAAACGGCGCAGCAGCGTGTCGACGCTGGCGCCGGATTTGTCCGCCATGGCTTGTACGATCGCCGCCATTTCGCACGCTGGATAAGTGCCGGTCGCGGTGTATACGCCCTCAGATGGGACTTTCGAGTCGATGATCGATTCCTGCAGAAAGACCGGTGAGTGATGATCTTCGACAAAATCGAACAGTTCGGTGAAAACCACGCCCTTCATGCTTAGCCCCTCTTCGCCACAGATCGCTCGAGTGTGGCGAAGAATAGTTGCGCAAGGGTTGATTAATTGATTTCAAGAAGCCGCTGGGTGGCGGCGTCGACCCGATCTCTGGCGGCGTCAATCGCAGCGAGCGCACCGCTTTCCGTATCCGGGGCCATTTCATTCTGAGCGTCCTGAAGCGCGGTCAATTGCGCCCTTGTCTCGAATAACTCGTCGCACATGGTCAGGGCGGATAACAGCAAAAGCCGGGTTTCCCCGATCTGCCCGAGAGAGTCGGCGAGTTCGGTCAAGTGGCGGTCGAGATAGCGCGATAATTCAACCAGGCGGGATTCTTGGCCGTTTTCGCACGTAATCTTATAGGTGCGTGCGTTGACCGTAACTTCAACTTCAGCCATCCGCGCCCTCCTGTCGCTCGGTTGAGGCGGCGTCCGCCGCAATCATCGCTTTGAGTTCGTCGATCGATGCGGCCAGCTCACTCGACGCCGCGCGAGCGCTTTGCGCCGCTGCCCTCGCTTGCCGCTGCACCTGGTCGAGGGCGTCCCGGCTCGAATGCAGATCGCCAATCTTATCGTCGAGTTGCTGCTCCAGCGCGTCTAGCGCGACCGCCAAATTTTGAAATGAGGTGACGAGTGAAGTCATCGCGGCTTGTCCCGAAAACAGTCGGCGATCGTACGGAAATTCCCACGGTCCGATCGCGTCAAACCATTGTGTAGAGCGTCGTCGAGCATGTCCAGCGGAGATTATTTCGAAAGCAGGATGAGGAAGTCGATGACTCAGCGCGAGTTTTTCGCCGGGAGCCTTGACCGCTATGCGGGCACACGGCAAGACACGGGGCGAATTCGCAAAAGCGACGGCCCATGACCGATCGCGCCCTCGACGAGGAATCTAGATGACATCGACAGAGACAATCGCCGCTTCAGATGGCGCAATGGCCCCTTCGGGCCAGTTCGCAAATATGGCCAATGCCATTCGGGCGCTGTCGATGGATGCTGTGGAAAAAGCCAAGTCCGGGCACCCGGGCATGCCGATGGGCATGGCCGACGTCGCCACCGTTCTGTTCTCGCAGTTTTTGAAATTTGACGCCGCTGCGCCAGATTGGGCGGATCGCGATCGCTTCGTCTTGTCCGCCGGGCATGGCTCAATGTTGCTATATTCGCTCGCTTACCTGCTCGGTTATGACGATATGCCGATCGAGGAGATTAAAGCGTTTCGGCAATTGGGGGCCAAAACCGCGGGTCACCCGGAATACGGTATGGTCGATGCGGTTGAGACGACGACGGGTCCATTGGGGCAAGGTCTCGCCAACGCCGTCGGCATGGCCATGGCGGAGGCGCATCTACGCGCTCGGTTCGGCGCTGATCTCGTTGACCACAAGACCTACGTCATCGCTGGCGACGGTTGCCTCATGGAGGGCATTAGCCAGGAAGCGATTTCACTCGCCGGGCATTTGCAATTGAGCAAGCTGATCGTTCTTTGGGACGACAACGGCATTACGATTGACGGCAGCGTGTCGCTCTCGGACTCCACGGACCAGCTGGCGCGGTTCGAGGCGAGCGGTTGGGCGGTCACCCGCATTGACGGGCATGACGCGGCGTCGATCGCAAGTGCGCTGGATGCGGCGCAGACCGCGACCAAACCAACGTTGATTGCGTGCCGGACGGTGATCGGCCATGGCGCGCCGACGAAACAAGGTACGTCCGGCAGCCACGGCGCTCCCCTTGGCGAAGAAGAGATCGCCGGCGCGCGCGCCGCTTTAAATTGGTCTCATGCGCCGTTCGAAGTCCCCAGCGATATTCTTTCCGCATGGCGCGCCGCCGGCGCAAGAGGGGGAGAGGCGCGGGCGCGCTGGGAGCAGCGTCTTTCACAAGCGGATAATAAACCGGCGTTCGACGCCGCCATGGCTCTAGACACAACGGCCATCGACGAAGCCTTAATGCAATATAAGAACGCGCTCGCTGGCGATCCGCCGAAAATTGCGAGCCGCAAGGCGTCGGAGAACGCGCTCAACGTGATTCATGACGCAGCGCCGTTCGTTTTTGGCGGATCTGCCGACTTGACCGGGTCGAACAACACGAAAACCAAAAATATCGAGCCTTTCACGGCGGAAAACTATGCTGGCCGCTATGTCTATTATGGCATTCGCGAACATGGCATGGCGTCGGCGATGAACGGGATCGCCCTGCATGGCGGCGCCATTCCCTATGGCGGCACATTTATGGTGTTTACGGATTATTGCCGGCCGTCGATTCGTCTGGCGGCGCTGATGGGCGTGCGGTCGATCTTCGTCATGACCCACGATTCTATCGGATTGGGCGAAGATGGCCCGACCCACCAGCCGGTGGAGCATCTCGCGGCGCTGCGCGCGATTCCAAATCTCAACGTGTTCCGGCCCGCCGACGCGATCGAAACCGCCGAATGCTGGGCGCTGGCCCTAGGATCGCCAAAGACGCCAAGCGTCCTGGCGCTGACCCGACAAGGACTGACCCCAGCTCGACTGGAAGCGCGTGACGACAATCCGTGCGCTCGCGGCGCGTATATCCTAGCCGATGCGCCGGATCCTCAGATTGTCTTGGTCGCCTCAGGATCGGAAGTCGGCATCGCATTGGAGGCGCAAGCGAAACTCGCCTGTGACGCCGTGCGCGCCCGTGTGGTCTCTGCGCCGTGCTTGGATCTCTTCGCGCAACAAGACCAGGCTTATCGCACTGCGGTGCTCGGCGATGCGCCGCGAATCGCGATCGAGGCTGGCATTCGCCAAGGTTGGGATCGCGTGCTTCGCCCCGATGACGGGTTCATCGGTATGACCGGCTTCGGCGAGTCCGCGCCGGCGAAGGATCTGTTCGAGCATTTCGGCATAACGACGGAAGCGGCTACGGCGATGGCCAAAGACTACGTGAATTAGACTGCTCCCGGATTCGCACGGCAGGACCCCATCCCGCCGCCGGGCTGACGCATTGATGAAGGAGTGAGCACATGGCTTTGCGCATTGGTATTAACGGATTTGGCCGGATCGGCCGTTTGACGCTGCGGTCAATGATCGAACATCAGCGTAAGGATGTTGAGATCGTCGCCATCAACGATCTCGGGCCGGTCGACACGAACGCCCATTTGCTTCGTTATGACTCCGTGCATGGTCGCTTTCCCTATGAAGTGAAAACGACTGAAGACACGATCGACGCCGGCATGGGCGCGATGAAAGTGTTCGCGGAACGCGATCCCGCCAAATTACCTTGGGGCGATCTGGGCGTCGACATCGTATTCGAATGCACGGGCATTTTCGCGGACAAGGAGAAAGCGTCGGCTCATTTGGATGGCGGCGCTAAGCGCGTTCTCGTATCCGCGCCGGCGAAGAACGCCGACAAGACCATCGTCTATGGCGTCAATCACGACACGCTGTCCGGCGACGACATCGTCGTGTCGAATGCGTCGTGCACGACCAACTGCCTCGCGCCGATCGCCAAAGTTTTGCATGACGCCGTCGGTATCGAACGGGGCTATATGACGACGATCCATTCCTACACCGGCGACCAGCCGACGCTCGATACGATGCACAAAGATCTGTATCGTGCGCGCGCCGCTGCGTCGTCGATGATCCCAACGTCGACCGGCGCCGCCAAAGCGGTGGGCTTGGTTCTGCCGGATCTGCAAGGGAAACTGGACGGATCGGCGATCCGGGTGCCAACGGCTAATGTGTCGGTGGTCGATCTCGTCGTGACGCCAAGCCGCGACACCACGGTCGAAGAAGTCAATTCCGCGATGCGCGCCGCCGCTAATGGGCCATTGAAGGGCGTTCTGGCGGTCACCGACGAGCCGCTCGTCTCCGCGGACTTCAACCATGACGCTCATTCGTCGACGCTTGCCTCGTCGCAAACCCAGATCCTCGAAGGCAAATTGGTTCGGGTGCTGTCCTGGTATGACAATGAATGGGGCTTCTCGACCCGGATGACCGACACCGCGATGGCGATGGCGAAATTCCTCTAACGGGCCTCGACGCAATTGGTCGAGACCTGGAGAGACAAGACGACAGCCGGCGATAATCGCTTGTCGCCGGCGGTGGAAATGGGACGCAGAAAAGCGAGCGGTGGACATGGGTTTGTACAAGACATTGAACGACTTCGACGTCGCGGGAAAACGCGTCCTTGTTCGGGTCGATTTCAACGTGCCGGTCAAAGATCGGGTGATCACGGACGTAACGCGAATTGAGCGGTCGTTGGCGACAATCAAAGATCTGGCGACCGCCGGCGCCAAGGTCGTGCTCTTGTCCCATTTCGGTCGACCGAAGGGCGCGCGGCATGCGGACATGTCGCTTCGTCCAGTGGCTGACAAGCTGTCAGAAATGTTGGGGACGGACGTGGCGTTCGCTGATGATTGCGTCGGCGACAGCGCCCGCGCCGTCGTGTCCTCGATGCAGAACGGCGACGTGGCGATTCTTGAAAATACGCGGTTCCACAAAGGCGAAGAGGCGAACGACCAAACATTCGCCAAGCAATTGGCGGAGAATGGCGATATCTACGTCAATGACGCGTTCTCGGCGGCGCATCGCGCCCACGCCTCCACTGAAGGCGTCGCGCAATTGCTTCCCGCCGCCGCCGGAAGGGCGATGGAGAAAGAGCTCGATTATCTGACGGCCGGATTGGCTGAGCCGAAGCGGCCACTGGTCTGCGTCGTCGGCGGGGCAAAGGTATCCACAAAGATCGAATTGCTGCTAAACCTCGTGGGCAAGGCGGACGCGCTGGTGGTGGGCGGCGGCATGGCGAACACTTTCCTTTTCGCCAAGGGGTTGTCCGTTGGTCGGTCGTTGTGCGAACCGGATCTGGCTGAGACCGCGCGCGAAATTATGGCGCAAGCGGAACAAAGCGACTGCAAGATCATTCTGCCGTCTGACGGCGTCGTGGCGCGAGAATTCAAAGAAGGCGCAGATCGCGAAGTGGCGCAGGTCGACGCGGTCGCCGCTGACCAAATGATCTTGGATCTTGGTCCGGAGACCGTCGATGTGATCGCGGACACGTTTGAAAGCGCTGGCACGATCGTATGGAACGGGCCGTTGGGGGCTTTCGAAACCCAGCCGTTCGACACCGCGACGGTGGAGGCCGCGAGGTTCGCCGCGAAACTTGCGAAGGCCGGCGGCGTCACGGTGGTCGCGGGCGGCGGCGACACGGTCGCAGCGCTCAACCATGCTGGCGTCGCCGACGATTTCACCTATGTCTCGACGGCGGGCGGCGCATTTTTGGAATGGCTGGAAGGCAAACCATTGCCGGGCGTGGATGCGTTGCGAGCTTAGGCTGGGCGGTGCGTTAATGTCGCCTAAATGGTCATAGGGCCAATAAAGATAAGGAACTTGGGAGCATAGACATGGATTTAGACGCACTTAATGACATTGCAGTCCGCATGGTCGCGCCGGGCAAAGGCATCCTTGCTGCGGATGAATCGTCAGGCACCATCAAGAAACGTTTTGATTCCATCGGCGTTGAGTCGACCGAAGAAAATCGCCGCGACTATCGCGAAATGTTGTTTCGGACCGAAATGGCGATGCGTGAGCATATTTCCGGGGTCATTCTTTTTGACGAGACCATTCGTCAAAAGGCGGCGGACGGAACGCCGTTGGTCGATCTGATCACCGCGGCAGGCTCCATCCCCGGCATTAAGGTGGACAAAGGCGCGAAAGATCTCGCTGGCGCGCCAGGCGAAAAAATTACCGAAGGCCTCGACGGCTTACGCGAACGCTTGGCGGAGTATTATGAGCTCGGCGCGCGTTTTGCGAAATGGCGCGCCGTGATCGACATCGGCCGCGGCGCTAATGAAACAATTCCTTCCGGTTATTGCATCGCGACCAACGCTCATGCATTGGCGCGTTACGCGGCGCTCTGCCAAGAGGCCAATATCGTCCCGATCGTCGAGCCAGAAGTCTTGATGGACGGCGACCACGATATTGACCGCTGCTATGACGTGACGGAATTCAGCCTGAAGACGCTGTTCGACGAATTGTTCGCCCAAGACGTTGCTTTGGAAGGGGTCGTTTTGAAGCCGAACATGGTTATTGCCGGCAAGAAATGCGATCGCCAAGCGAGCATCGATGAAGTGGCCGAGCGTACAGTGAGTTGTTTCCGCGCCACGGTGCCGGCTGCGGTCCCAGGCATCGTCTTCTTGTCGGGGGGGCAATCGGACATCGACGCTACGGCGCACTTGAACGCGATGAATGCAGCATACGCCGACCAGATGCCTTGGGGACTATCATTCTCCTATGGTCGCGCGCTGCAAGCAGCGCCGCTCCAAGCGTGGAGCGGTAAGGCGGAAAATGTCGCTGCGGGGCAGCAAGCCTTTGATCACCGGGCGAAAATGAACGGCCTTGCTCAGCTCGGTACTTGGTCGGCGGAAATGGACGCCGCTTAACCGCCTGAAAAGCGATTGCCGCTAAGACGAAAAAGCACGGGGGGCCCCGTGCTTTTTCTGTTTGTGGGCTTGACGACGGGAAAAAGATGCCGATATCGTGAGCAAGTAAACTGATGAGTGTACTTTGTGTCGCGGTCACCAGGTTAAGGACAAGAAGATGCCGAATATCCCCTCTGACGAGCTTGTCGCCGAAGAAGATTTCGTTTGGATCAATGGTTATGCCTGCCCGCCGGCGCCGAAGGTCGAGCCGCTTCGCTCCCTGTCAGCCGTGCTTAAGCTGATCCAAAACAAGGAAGACACCCGGCAGGTGTTCGAGGCGGTGAGCACGCTCGCTGGCAATAGCGGGCACCGGCAGTTCAAGCGGTTCACCGACACCGAATACGGTCGCAAAGTGATCGAAACCCCGGTCCAAGCCGAAAAAATCCTATCCAATCGCGAATGGCTTCGGACGCTGCCGGAGGGATCGTTTGGCCGCGTCTATCTCGACTTTATGGAAGGCGAAGATCTTACCCCGGACGGCCTCCTATCGTCCGCAAAAGAGGCGGGCATCGACATGACGGCGGAGACGCAGTTTCCCGCCTATCAACGGCTGTTCCTGCATCAGGCGGTGTTGCACGACGTGATGCATGTATTGAGCGGTTATGGCCGCGACGCCATCGGCGAACTTTGCAATCTCGCATTCACCCAAGGCCATTCCTACAATCGTGGTTTCAGCCTGATTATCCTGCTTGGCGCTATTGCGCAGAAAGCTGAACAACCCTCGCAGCCATTATGGGCGGCGATTCAACAAGGCCGCAAAATGGGCCGCGAGAGCAATTTCGTGTTCGGCTACGACATTGAGGAGCTGCTGCCAATGCAGCTGGCCGACGTGCGGCGCAAGCTGAATATTCTGACGCCGACGATTTACAATCAGATCCCCGACGAGATCAAAGCCAATCTTCTGCAGCCGAAAGTCAAAGAAACCCAGGCTGAACGCGAAGAAAAGCTCGCCGCCGCGGGCGCGCATTAGCGCTGTCTTTCTGCCTATTGATGTTGCTTCCTTACCTGGCTAAGGCATGTGGCCGCCAGTTGTAGGGAATCGCGCCGTGTCCGAGCTTTGTCGACTCTATCTGATTACGCCGCCGTCGATCGAGTCGCCGGCGGCCTTCGTCGAGCAGTTTAAGTCAGCGCTTGATGGCGGCGACATCGCCAGTATCCAGGTCCGCCTTAAGGGCGCGGATGGTGCCGCCGCGCCGCACGATGACGTCTTGAGGCTTTGCGAAGCGCTGACGCCGGCTGCGAGAGACGCGGGCGTCGCCATTATCGTCAATGATGATCCGAACACTGCGAAATCCGCCGACGCCGATGGCGTTCATATAGGCCAGAGCGACGCAAGCTACGCTGAGGCGCGGAAGATACTCGGCGACGACAAGATCATTGGCGTCACCTGCCACAATTCTACTCACCTTGCGATGGAGGCGGGGGAAGCGGGCGCCGACTATGTCGCGTTCGGCGCGTTTTTTCCGACCGTCACGAAAACGGCGCCGACGACAGCCTCGCTCGAGATATTGTCGGACTGGGCCTTCGCGACAACGGTTCCTTGCGTCGCCATCGGTGGGATCACGCCGGACAATTGCGGTCCAGTCATTCAGGCGGGGGCGGACCTGATCGCCGTTTCCGCTGGCGTTTGGCGGCACCCGGACGGCCCCCGCGCTGGCGTAGCGAAATTTAATCAAGCCTTTGCAGAGTTTTCGTAGTCTCAAACAAGCGTGTTGAATGAGAAGTGCGTCCTATGCCCAAGCGCCTGATGCAGATGACCATTTTGAGTGGTCTCGCCGCCGTGACGATCGCGTTGGTGTTCAGTCTCAATGATCGTCTCGCCGGCGTCGGCGACGACCCGGAGTTGAATGACGCGGCGCCGGTTTCCGGCGTGACGTTTCCGAACGTGACGACCGAGCGATTGGTTCCCCATGGAGGCATCGTTGCGTCCGGCCGAGGCGGCGGCGCGGCGCTGACGGCTGCTGTCAGCTTATTGAAACAGCAGGATTTCGCCGGCGCCCTTGGGCTCGCTGAGCCGCTTGCAGAGCAAGGCGACGCGACAGCGCAGCATATCGCGGGTTATATTTATGAGCATGGCCTCGTGGGCGAGCGCGACCTTGGGCGCGCTGAGAGCTTCTACCAGCGCGCTGCGGCGGCAGGTTTGGTTGACGGCGAATACTCCTACGCGCTTATGCTCATCAATCCCGAACGGCAAGAGGAATTGTTTCCCGGCCAAGATGAGATCGCCGAGGCGAACTATCAACGCGCGGCGGGTTATTTCCGTAAAGTCGCGGCGAAAGGCGATCCGCGCGGCTATACCCAACTCAGCGGCTTTTACGCTGACGGCCTTGGAGTCGCTAAAGACGAGACAGTCGCTTTGGCGTTGCTTGAAAAAGCGGCGGCGTTAAACGAGCCGCAAGCGCTTTTCCTCGTCGGCATGGGGCATCTTACAGGAATTGGTCGCGATCAAGATTATCAGCTGGCAGAGCAAAATTTAGCCAGCGCGGTTTCGGCCGGCCATGTGGAGGCGGCGTATAACCTCGCCTTGATTTACCGTTCCGCGGTGCTTGGCGCGCCGGATTTGGAGAAGGCCGCCTCGATCATGCAAGCCGCCGCCGAAGCGGGCTATGGGCCCGCGCTCACCGCTATGGGCTTATACGCGCACCGTGGAGAAGCGCCCGGAGCGCCGGCCGATTGGTTTGAACGAGCCGCTGACGCAGGCGATCGCCAAGGCGCATTCCTTTTCGCCGTCGCCCTCGCCGAAGGCGACGGTCGTGAAAAAGACCCAGCGCGGGCTGAGGCCATCGCGGCGCAGTTGTTGGCATCGGCGCAGGTTGAACCTGATCTGCGCGCAAGCGTGGCCGTGTTTCTCGAAACCTTGAGGGACGACGCCGTGGCGGCGGATACGACCGACTAAGCGCGGGCGGTTTTTTTGCGCTCGGAGATTCCCGTTTCGTTCTAGACCCTTTAGTATCTGGCCGATGAGTGATTCGGTTTGCATTTTGGGCGTGGATCCAGGGTCTCGGGCGACGGGCTGGGCGATTATAGAAGTGCATGGCGTGCGGCTGGCATTCGTCGACGCCGGCGTCATCAAGGCGGCCCCGAACGCCGACCGCGCTGGCCGGCTGGCCCGCATTTTCAGCGAGTTGACTGACATAGCTGAGCGATTTGCGCCAAGCGAAGCGGCGATCGAATCGACGTTCGTCAACGCCAGCCCGCGCGACGCGCTGGTGTTGGGCGAAGCCCGCGGCGTCGCCCTGTGCGCCGCCGCCGCTGCGGGGCTGGCGGTGTCTGAATACGCCGCAAACACCATTAAGAAATCCGTCGTGGGCAAAGGACATGCTGGAAAACAACAAGTGCAAATGATGGTCAAAGTCTTATTGCCGACCGCTGGCGCCCTTAGAACGGACGCAGCCGATGCGGCGGCGGCGGCGATCTGTCATGCCCATCACCGGGGAATCGGTCGACTAAGGGCGATAGGATGATTGGACATATCAAAGGCATTGTAGAAACGGTCGACGATGAGACTGCGCTCATCGACGTCGCGGGCGTGGGATATGAAATCTACGCCGCGCCGCGCGTGCTCGGGCAGCTGGTGAAGGGCGAAGAAACGTCGCTATCGATAGAGACCATTGTTCGCGAAGACATGATCCGCCTCTATGGTTTCTCTTCGGCCCACGAACGGCGCGCTTTTCGTCTGTTGCAGAGCGTCCAGGGCGTTGGCGCCCGGCATGCGCTAAGCGTCTTGCAGGTTTTGCCTGGCGAAGCGCTCTATGACGCGATCGCAAGCGAAGACGTGACGGCGATCTCCCGCGCCAATGGCGTTGGCAAGAAGATCGCCCAACGGATCGCCACTGAACTCCAATCGAAACTTGGTCAACTGGCTCAAGGGACTGCGCCGGCGTTCGCGATTTCCGCGGCTGCGGCGCGAACGATTATCGAATCGACCGCCGACGGCGCGATCCGCGACGCTATCTCGGCCCTGGTTAATTTGGGCTATGACACCACCCAGGCCCGCACCGCGGTCGCGCGCGCAGCCGACGGCGACGCCGGCGGCAGCGTCGAGTCCTTGATTTCGTCGGCGCTTAAGGAGCTCGCCGTTGCCTGATTCGAGTATGGATACGGATCGTTTAATCGATAGCGAGCATCGCGGCGGCGATATGGACGCTGCGCTGCGGCCGAAGATGCTCGAAGACTTCGTCGGTCAGGCGCATGCGAAAGATAATCTGAAAGTTTTCGTCGCGGCGGCGCGCGCGCGCGGCGAAGCCCTCGACCATACTTTGTTTTTCGGCCCGCCTGGTCTCGGCAAGACTACGCTAGCGCAAATCGTCGCCAATGAGCTCGGGGTCAAGTTCAAGTCGACGTCCGGGCCAGTGATCACCAAACCGGGCGATCTCGCCGCCCTGTTGACCAATCTCGAGCAGGGCGACGTTCTGTTTATTGACGAAATCCACCGATTGACGCCGGCCGTTGAAGAAGTTCTCTACCCTGCGATGGAGGATTTTCATCTTGACCTCATGATTGGCGAAGGTCCGGCGGCGCGTTCGGTGAAGATTGAAATTCCAAAATTCACCTTGATCGGCGCGACCACGCGGTCCGGTCTATTGGCGAAGCCGTTATTGGATCGTTTCGGCATTCCCCTGCGCCTTGAATTTTACAGCATTGACGATCTTTCGTTTATCGTCACGCGCGCAGCGCGCTTGCTGTCTGCGGAGATTTCCGAAGACGGCGCGATCGAAATCGCTCGCCGAGCCCGCGGAACGCCGCGCGTCGCGGGGCGTTTATTGCGGCGGGTTCGCGACGTTGCGACGGTTGAAGGCGGCGCCGTTATCGACGGCGCGCTCGCCGACCGCGCATTGGTGCGCCTGGAGATCGACCATTTGGGGCTCGACCCGCTGGATCGACGGTATCTTCGTCTGATTGCGGAGCATTTCGCCGGCGGCCCCGTCGGGGTTGAAACCCTGGCCGCGTCTCTTGCGGAGGCGCGCGACGCCGTCGAAGACGTGATCGAACCCTATCTTCTTCAGCGCGGTCTTATTCAAAGAACGCCGCGGGGCCGGTTGTTGTCCGAGAGCGCCTGGCGCCATCTCGGCTTGACGCCGCCTGAGCGTTCCGGGAACGATCTTTTTGGGAAATAAGTCGCGAGCGTCGCGGCTTTCGGCTGAAGGGATCAACAAAGACAATGACGACGACGCGGATTGAAGTCAGGGTATATTACGAAGACACGGATTTTTCCGGCGTCGTCTATCATGCGCGCTATCTGCATTTCTTTGAACGCGGTCGAACCGAAGCTCTGCGTGCGGCGGGGGTTTCCCATACGGATCTGCTCGCGCGCGAGGAGCCGTTGGCGTTCGCGGTGCGCAAGATGAACGTATTTTGGAAGGCGCCGGCGAAGATCGACGATTTGCTCGTGGTGGAGACCAAATTTCAATCTCTGCGCGGCGCGCGCATGGAGCTCTCCCAAGTAATCAACCGCGATGGCGTCATGCTCGCCAGCGCCGAGGTCGAGGCGGCGTGCATGGCGCTGTCCGGCGCGCCGCGCCGATTGCCGGAAGACGTGCGCGCTCGATTGCTCAATGGATCGCCGGAAAATTAAGCTGGTTTCGCCAGCGCGGCCTTAAACTGCGTTAACCCAATGCGTTTAGAAATGGGGGATGCAGTCTCGCCCCCATCTCATTCCCCAGCATGGGACGACCATCGCCGACGCTTTCGCGCGGGGGCGTGAGCGGGGCAATAATTTCGACCAAATCCGACTGGTCGCGGCGCTCGCTGTGTTGCTCTCTCATAGCTTTGAGATCACCCGCGGCGCTGGATCATTTGAGCCGCTGACCTTCTTGACCGGAGGCCAGATGGGGCTCGGCTATGCGGCGATATTAGTCTTCTTCTGTTTGAGCGGCTTCTTGCTGGTGCACTCAGCGCAGCGCGACGCCCATCCTGGGCGATTTCTAAAGAACCGGGCCTTGCGCCTATTTCCTGCCCTCGTGGTGGTCGTCGCGACGACCAGTCTGTTGCTCGGCCCTATTTTTTCGACCATGGGCGCGGTGACGTATTTCGGCTCGCCAGCGGTGTGGGAATATCTTTTACCGCTTGGGCCTCTGGGCGCTTATTCAGGCCTGCCAGGGGTTTTTGAGAATCTTCCCGCCGCCGGCAAGGTCAACCAGCCCCTATGGACCCTCAAGTATGAGATCGCATGTTATTTGGCGCTGATCGGACTGGCGATGCTGGGCCTATTGCGGCGATGGGTATGCGTCGGCGTACTGGCGGCGCTCTATTGCGGTGCAGCAGCTACAGCTGAGGCCGAGATCGGGATCGGCCATTATGCATTCCAGCTTTCGGCCCTTGGTCGTGCATTCTTCGCCGGCGCCGCGTTCGCGCTGTTCGCGAACCATATCCCGCTTAATGGTCGTCTTGCGGCGTTAAGCGCAGGATTGCTGGTCTGCGCCGCGCTGATTGGCGAACTTAACGCTGCAGCGCCCATCTTCGGCGGCTATCTTGTGCTTTGGCTTGGATTGTCGCGGCCTGTGGCGCAGACCGCCCTGCGCTCAATCGGCGATCTGTCCTATGGAATCTATATCTGGGGCTGGCCAATGCAGCAGCTGGTGGAGACCATAGCGCCGTCCGGGGCGTGGGCTTTCAACTTGGCGTTGTCGGCGCCGATGACGATAGGACTGGCATGGTTGAGCTGGCGTTATGTGGAATCGCCCGCCCTTCGCATGAAAGCGACGAGGATGGCCTCGCCAGGGGAGAATATTTCGTCCATGCCCATTAAAATGCCGCAATAAACCGCGTAATTCTTGCGGATGGTTCTAGTTAGGGGTCGCATTATCTTGAAAATGCCCATTTGCTAGCGATTAAAATTATCGTTTATCCGCATTTGGTGATGGGCAATCCCATGAAACCTATGGTTAATGTGCGGCTGCGAAAACGCAGAATAGAATTGAACGTCGCCAGATGGCGGCGGAAGCGTAGAGGATAAAGACCGATGGAAGCAGAAGTCGTAAGCGCGTCCGGCGCGGCCCTTGGCGGAGAGTTCAGCCTTTGGAGCCTGTTCTTAAGCGCTGGCTTGGTCGTCAAGGCCGTTATGGGGATCCTGGCGATCTCGTCGGTTTGGTCTTGGGCTGTGATTATCGACAAGTCGATGCTGTTCGGCCGACTAAAGCGCAAGTCGAATAAATTTGAAGCGCAATTCTGGTCCGGTCGGCCTTTGGATGAGCTGTATCGGAAGACAACCGACAAGGGCGATCACCCGATGGCGCGCGTGTTCAAAGCGGGGATGACCGAATGGGCTCGCGCGAAGGACCTAGGTCGCTCGGAAGCATTGGCGGTCAGCGCGCGCGATCGCATCGATCGGGTTATGAACGTGACCGTGGCGCGGGAACTTGAAGATGCCGAGAAAAATCTCGGCGTTCTGGCGACAATTGGATCCGCGGCGCCGTTCGTCGGTCTGTTTGGCACGGTCTGGGGCATTATGACCGCCTTCCAAGCAATCGCCGCGACCAAAGACACCAACCTCGCCGTCGTCGCGCCAGGCATCGCGGAGGCGTTGTTCGCGACCGCACTTGGACTGCTCGCGGCGATCCCTGCGGTGATTGGCTACAACCGCTATTCTGCGGCGCTCAATTCATTCGCCGTGCGCCTTGAAGGCTTCACCAACGAATTTGCGGCGATCTTGTCTCGACAGCTCGACGAGAGGTCCAAGTAATGGCGATTTCTAGCGTTTCGAACGGCCGGTCCGGGCGTGGGCACCGCACTCGACCGATGGCGGAGATCAACGTTACGCCGCTAGTGGACGTTATGCTTGTGCTGTTGATCGTGTTTATGGTCGCTGCGCCGTTGCTGACGGTGGGGATTTCGGTGGACTTGCCAGAGACTTCC
>CAYWWL010000013.1:0-15869 GCA_964461925.1 uncultured Caulobacterales bacterium
CGTTGGCGGCGGGCGTTAGCTTCCTCACCGAGGATTGTTTCCGCGAGGTAAAGGCCGGGGTTGCCGAGCCGAGCGCGCCGGTTTTGGTGATCGGGCCGGGCACTGGGCTTGGGCAAGCGCTCATTGTGCCGACGGGCGACGGCAGCAAGGTCGTTTCGACCGAGGGCGGGCATGTTTCGTTCGCGCCACGGACTGAGGAAGAGATCGAAATTCTTCGGTTTATCTCTCGGGAGCACGCGCGGGTTTCGGTTGAACGGCTTTTGTCCGGTCGGGGGCTGGTCAATATTCACCGGGCGCTTTGCGCAATTTCCGGGACGCCTCGCGTCTCGCTGCAGGCGAATGAAATAACCGCCGCCGCCCTTGATGGATCCTACCCGGTGGCGGTGAAAGCGGTTGATACGTTCTGTGGCTTACTTGGACGCGTCGCCGGCGACGCGGTGCTATCGACAGGCGCTCGCGGCGGCGTCGTCTTTGGCGGCGGCATTCTGCCAAAGATCGAAGATGTGTTCCTTAAGAGCGATTTCGTCGATCGGTTCCTCGATAAAGGGCGAATGGAATCCTATGTCGCGCCTGTGCCGGTGCGGTTGATCGTGAAGGACGGCGCAGCGTTGTTTGGCGCGGCCCACGCGCTGCAAGAATCCCTGGCGTAACCGTCCTCAAGCCTTGAACACGCGTTCGCAAGTGCGGATATACGCGCTGTGGGTGAATGAGGAAGATCGCATGGCGCATGAGCCAAATCACGATGACGCGCCTAACGATGATGAGGCGCCAAAAGCCGCTGGAAGACTAGCGCTCTATGCCGGCGGTGGTCTTTTCCTGCTGATGGCGATTTTCCCATTTGTGTTTCGACTTGAAATCTTCGACTCCGGCGTTCACATCCCATTCGCCATGTTTCTCGGCGTCGTTGGCACCATTGTCCTTGGCGTCGGTCTGATGGCGTTGACGTTTTATTCCGCCCGGAGCGGACGCGACGATGAAATTGGTCCCGACGAGACGCTTTGACGTCGTTGACTTCGCAATCGCACAATCGTAGCTGGCGTTATTCGCGCAATTTTTTTATGGCGTCGATTTCCGCGATTTCCGTCCAATCATCATCAAATCGACAGCATTTTCTCGCCGGCGCCTATGTTCTGTTTAATCAATAAAACAGAAGCGGCGATCTCAGCGAACCACCGCTTTTGGTCGGTCGATCGTCGCGCCTTGCAATACTAGGCGCGCATAGCGTAGACGACGAACGCATTCGTCGTCCAAGATGATAATATAGAGGCGAATCAACGCTCTTAGGGAGACCGACCCATGGCTGATTCCAGCGCGCCAACGCCGCCGGCCGGAGACCTCGACGCATCCGATCACGGCCCCTTAAGTCTGTACGTTCCTGAACCTGCGTATCGCCCCGGCGACGACCCGGATTTCAGCGATGTCGACATCGCCCGCGCCGGCAGCGTGCCGCGTCCGCCAGTTGATGTGGATGCTGAAGATATTCACGATCTGGCGTATTCGATTATCCGCGTTCTCAACAGAGAAGGCGAGGCCGTCGGTCCTTGGGGCGATATGCTCACTACGGATGAACTAATCGACGGGTTGCGCGACATGATCCGAGTGCGCGCGTTCGATGCGCGAATGTTGATGGCGCAGCGTCAAGGAAAGACGTCGTTCTACATGCAATGCCTCGGCGAGGAGGCGATAGCGTGCGCGTTCCGTAAGGCGATGGAGAAGGGAGATATGAATTTCCCGACCTATCGTCAGCAGGGGCTCTTGCTGTCATGCGGCTATCCCATGGTCGACATGATGAACCAGATCTATTCAAACTCGGCGGATCCGCTGCGCGGACGTCAATTGCCGATTATGTATTCGTCGAAGGAGCACGGCTTTTTCACGATCTCAGGCAATTTGGCGACGCAATTCGTTCAAGCCGTCGGTTGGGCCATGGCGTCGGCGATCAAGGGCGACACCCGGATCGCCGCCGGCTGGATCGGCGACGGATCAACGGCGGAAAACGATTTCCATTCAGCGATGGTCTTCGCATCGACTTATCGTCCGCCGGTGGTTTTGAATATCGTCAATAACCAATGGGCGATCTCGACCTACCAAGGCATCGCTCGCGGTAAGGCGGCGACGTTCGCGGCGCGCGGGCTTGGATTTGGCGTTCCATCTTTGCGCGTTGACGGCAATGACTATCTCGCCGTCTACGCCGCGGCGAAATGGGCGGCGACGCGGGCGCGGCGCAATCTTGGCGCGACGTTGATCGAATTCGTCACCTATCGCGCCGGCGCGCATTCAACGTCCGACGATCCGTCCGGTTACCGACCGAAAGAAGAGTCGGCGAAATGGCCGCTCGGCGACCCAATTGATCGATTGAAGCTGCACTTAATTAAGCTAGGCGTTTGGTCGGAAGAACGGCACACGCAGGCGGTCGCTGAGATCGAAAGCGAGGTGCTGCAGGCTCAAAAACAAGCAGAGAAGAACGGCACTTTGCATTCCGAAAATGGCCCGTCGGCGAAAGAAATGTTCGACGACGTCTACGCCGAAACGCCGCTGCACCTGATCCGTCAGCGCCAAGAAGCGGGGGTCTGATCCGATGCCTCAACTTACCATGATTGAAGCGATCCGGGACGCAATGGACGTCGCCATGGGACGGGACGAAAACGTCGTCGTCTATGGCGAAGACGTTGGCTATTTCGGCGGCGTGTTTCGTTGCACCCAAGGATTGCAGGAAAAATACGGCAAGAGCCGGTGCTTCGACTCTCCGATCAATGAAAGCGGCATTATCGGCGCGGGCATCGGCATGGCGGCCTACGGGCTGCGGCCCTGCGTAGAAATCCAATTCGCGGATTATATGTTTCCGGGATATGACCAATTGACCCAAGAAGCCGCGCGCATTCGATATCGGTCGAACGGAGATTTCACGGTCCCGATGACCGTTCGCATGCCAACTGGTGGCGGCATATTCGGCGGCCAAACTCACTCGCAAAGTCCAGAAGCACTGTTTGCTCATGTGTCCGGCCTGAAGACGGTGATCCCGTCGAACCCAATCGATGCGAAGGGACTGCTTATCGCCTCGATCGAAGATGACGACCCGGTTATGTTCCTCGAGCCGAAGCGGCTCTACAACGGGCCGTTCGACGGTCACCATGAACGTCCGGTGACGCCGTGGAAGAAACATGAATTGGGCGACGTGCCCGAGGGTTATTATACGACCCCGCTCGGCAAGGCGGCGATCCGACGAGAAGGATCTGAAGTCACGGTCTTGACCTATGGCACAATGGTGCATGTCGCCATGACAGCAGCCTTGGAGCAGGGCATCGATGCTGAGATCATCGATTTACGGACGATCTTGCCGTTGGATTTGGAAGCGATTGAAAAATCCGTCGCAAAAACCGGCCGTTGCATTGTCGTGAATGAGGCGACGAAAACGTGCGGGTTCGCGGCGGAATTAATGGCGATCGTGGCTGAGTCTTGCTTCTATCATCTTGAAGCGCCGGTCATGCGCGTCACCGGATGGGATACGCCTTACCCCCACAGTCACGAATGGGCGTACTTCCCGGGACCGGCACGGGTCGGCAAAGCTCTCAAATCAGTGATGGAGGCGGCATAATGGGCGTTCACGTCATTAAATTGCCGGACGTTGGCGAAGGCGTCGCTGAAGCGGAACTTGTGGAATGGCTCGTCAGTGAAGGTCAGAACGTCCAAGAAGATGACGTCCTGGCGTCGGTGATGACCGACAAGGCGACGGTGGAGATTCCGTCGCCTGTCGAAGGGAAAATCACCTGGCTTGGCGCGACGATCGGCGAAATCGTCGCCGTTGGCTCGCCGATCATTCGCCTTGAAGTGGACGGCGAGGGCAACGCCGCGGCTGGCGACGCCGCGCCGCCAAGCATTCCGGAGCAAGAGGCGTCGCTCGCCGCTGAACCTGCGCCTGCAAGCAAACCAGCGCCGGCGTCGCCAGCGACGTTAAGCCCGAGTCTCGCGTCGGCCAATGGGAGTGTAAGTCGCCCTGGGACCTCTGCGCTGCGGAAAGAAGGCGAGCGCCCGATCGCATCGCCGGCCGTGCGTAAACGCGCCCTCGATGCGGGCGTTGATCTCCGCCGCGTGCCTGGCTCCGGCCCGGCGGGTCGCATCACCCATGCCGATCTCGACGCCTATTTCGACAATGGCGCGCCAGTCGCCAGCGGTCGCGGTCGCGCCCCGGATCTCACTGTCGCGGAAGTGCCGGTGATCGGCCTTCGGCGCAAGATCGCGGAAAAAATGTCGGTCGCGAAATCGCGGATTCCTCACATAACCTATGTCGACGAGATCGACGTGACGGCGTTGGAGGAGCTGCGGGCTCGTCTCAATAAAGAGAAATCCGACGAACAGCCAAAGCTGACTATCTTGCCTTTCTTGATGCGGGCTATGGCCAAGGCGATCGCGCAACAACCGCAGATGAATTCGGTATTTGACGACGACGCAGGCGTTATCCGTCAACATGGCGGGATGCATATGGGCGTCGCGGCGCAGACTGATAACGGTCTTGTGGTGCCCGTCGTGCGCCATGTAGAGGCGTTGACGCTATGGGAGTGCGCCGGGGAAGTTGCGCGTCTCGCGGATGCGGCTCGCAAAGGACAATGCGCGCGCGAAGAATTGTCCGGCTCGACCATTACGATCACCTCGCTTGGCGCGATGGGCGGCGTGGTGACGACGCCGGTGATCAATTACCCGGAAGTCGCCATAATCGGCGTCAACAAGATGCGCGTGCTGCCGCAATGGGATGGAAGTCAATTCATCCCGCGGAAGATGATCAATTTATCGTCGAGTTTCGACCACCGCGTAATCGATGGCTGGGACGCGGCGGTCTTTATACAGAAGATAAAGGGCCTGCTCGAAGCGCCCGCCACTATTTTCATCGAGGACTGAAATGGACGTCACCTATTGCCAGCTGCTCGTTGTCGGCGCAGGTCCCGGCGGCTATGTCGCCGCGATTCGCGCGGGTCAATTGGGCCTTGATACGGTTATCGTCGAAGCGGTCGCCAATGGCGGCACCTGCTTGAACGTCGGCTGTATTCCGTCGAAGGCGCTTATTCATGCTGCTGATGAATTTCAGAAGGCGGCGCACTTCGCTGAAGGATCGCCGATCGGCGTGAAAACGACCGCGCCGACGATCGATCTCGCACAGACGGTTGCTTGGAAGGACAAGATTGTTAGTCGGCTGACCGGCGGCGTCGGCGCGTTGCTGAAGAAAGCGAAAGTGCAGCATGTGCAAGGATGGGCGACGTTCGTCGACGGCAAGACCGTCACAGTCAATACGCCCGACGGCGAGCGGCAAATTCGCGCCGACAATGTCATTATCGCGACAGGATCGACTCCAGTCGAATTGCCGTTCTTGCCCTTTGGCGGCAAGGTGATCTCGTCGACCGAAGCCTTGTCCTTGACCACGGCGCCCGAACGGCTCGCCATAATCGGCGCAGGCTATATCGGATTGGAAATGGGCGTCGCCTTCGCCAAGCTCGGCGTGAAGGTTACGATTATCGAAGCAGAAGACGCGATTTTGCCGACCTATGACCGCGACCTTACGAAGCCTGTCGCAAAACGACTGAAATCTTTGGGCGTAGATGTCCGACTGCGCACGAAAGCGAAGGGCCTATCTGCGAACGGCGCCGGTCTGACCATTGAGCATGACGGCGCTGAGGAAGTCGTGGTCGCCGACAAAATTTTAGTCACTGTCGGGCGGCGGCCGATGACAGAGGGGTGGGGACGAGAAGAACTCGTTCTCGATATGAATGGGCCCTTCATCAAGATCGACGATCAATGCCGGACCTCGATGAATGGGGTGTTCGCGATTGGCGATGTCACCGGAGAACCGATGCTCGCCCATCGCGCTATGGCGCAAGGCGAGATGGTGGCGGAGATTGTCGCTGGTAAGAACCGCCATTGGGACAAGCGCGCCATACCCGCGGTCTGTTTCACGGATCCGGAAGTCGTCACGGCGGGGTTGTCGCCCGATGAAGCCGAAGCCGATGGCCATGAGGTGATCACCGCCATGTTCCCGTTCGCGGCGAATGGCAGGGCCATGACCATGGAAGCGGAAGACGGGTTCATCCGCGTCGTCGCGCGCAAGGACAATCATCTCGTTCTTGGCGTGCAAGCGGTTGGTGCGGGCGTCGCTGAATTGTCCGCGGCGTTCGGCTTGGCGTTAGAAATGGGCGCGACGCTTGAGGATATCGGCGGTACTATCCATGCGCATCCGACGCAAAGCGAAGCGTTCCAAGAGGCGGCGTTGCGCGGTCTCGGGCACGCGTTGCATATCTAACGACGCTCTTCGAACCATTGCCGAATACGGAATAGGTTCGGAAGTAGCGTCTCCCAATCGATGTCGCCGCCATTGGCGTTGAATGCGGCGATCATCGGGCTCAGTTTATTAATCGTCTGATTGCGAACCGATTTGCCTTTGGCGGAGACGGTGACGTATTTTACCCGTCTATCCTCCGGATCTGGAGCAAAGTCGATGAGGCCTTTTTCCTCAAGCTTCTTGACCGTGGAAGACATTGTGGGTTGAGTCACTTGAAACGCCGCCGCCAATTCGCCGATCGTTTCTTCAGTGTTCAGACGCATCAAACGATGCAACACGCCAAATTGAGCGCGCGTCAATGTCGGCGGCAATAAACGCTCGAATTCGACAGCCGCCATATGGGCGATCATGTCAATCTCCGTGAGAACCTTAAACGCGGCGGGATCGTCTGGGAGACCAGCGTCGCTAATTGTTTTTTTGGTGCTAGGACGGCCGCTCATGCGCTGGCTCGGATCCGAGACGGCAATGACCAACGTGGCGCGGGAGGCGGGGCAGTCGCATACCCGAAGCGAAACAATCCTTGAACTCGCCCTGGGGCGTCGATGCCCGCGAAATCGTGAATCTCTTCATACAGCGGCGCCATCTCGGGGAACTCTTGCAGCGATTGGCTCAATGGATGCATGGCGAGTCCAGCCTGCGTCGCCGCCAAATTGATCCGTACCCATCCCGCGCCGATATTCAGTTGAGTGCGACGGGCGTTGTCGGCGCTGGTCAACAATCCGAACGCTTGCGATGAGTCGATGAGATTATTGTAGAAGGAAATCGTCTCGGCATGGGCGCGAGAATCCATCTGGCGCAGTTTTTCCGGCGTTAGAACGCCCGCGAGACGCAGCGCTTCCATCATTGGACCCGCGAGCGAAATACCGTCCGGATTCGCGTTCACGGCTTTCTGCCCCACGCGCGTCAGTTCAGCGCTTTCCAAAAAAGTCGCCTTCGTCGTCGCTTCAACGGTCCAGCTTCGCTTTCCGAGATCGATCAGGGTTTCGACATTACGCGCGTCGTTCACCCATTCGAATGCGCCGTCGGTTGGTCTAAGCGCCGCGTCGAGTTTGTTCAAAACCGACGCCTCGACCGGGCGCGCCGCGTCAAAGGGAACGCGTCCGGTTCGACGATCGAGTATCGCTTCGAAGAGCGGATCGCGTGAGATCGATTCGTCTTCAATGAAGGCTATGCGCGCGACGGCCCTTGCGTCGAGGCGCGTGTCCGGCTCGCCTTGCGGGAAGGGAGTCGTTTCAACCCGCAAGCCCATAGCCGTGCCGGCTATGCGTAGCAGTTCCAAAAATGCGCCAAGTCCAATAACGATCTGGCGATCAAACGGATCTGTTTCCGGCAGCCGGCGATCGAGGTCGCAATACAAGGTCGCGCCGACGTCAGCGTCCAATTCAATCAACCAGGGCTGACGATTGTGCGGATTTGGGGCTAGTATCGCGTAGGCGAACGCGTCAAGCCTCAGGTCGCCGAAGCCGGTCTGGGCGTCGCTCCAGGGCTGTCTCGCCAAGCTAAGGTCGGTGCGGACCACGTCGCATCCGGCGGTGCAGAGAATGACCGCGCTCATGACGCCTGACGTCAGGATTGCGCGTCTGCTTAGACGGTTCATCGGCTACTCCCTGATTGCCGAATAAACATAGATACCTATAATATAGATGTCAATATGTTTTCTCGCGACTACGCTCGCGCCGAAATTTAGGCGTTAGTCGAATAGGCTAGAGACGGATTCTTCGTTAGAGATGCGGCGAATGGCTTCGGCCAGCAAATTGGTGATCGATACGCGCTCGATTTTAGGGCACGCGTCGACGGCGGCGCTTCCCTTGATTGAATCAGACACCACAAGACGGCTTAGCGCATCTTCCGCCATCACGCGTTCTTCCGCTCTATCCGATAGAACGCCGTGGGTGACGTAGGCGGACACGCTCGCTGCGCCTTGGTCCATAATCGCCTTCGCGGCGTTGCATAGGGTGCCGCCGCTGTCGACAATGTCGTCGAACAGCAAACAATGCTGGCCCTTTACTTCACCGATGATGTTCATGACTTCCGAGACGCCAGCTTGCTCGCGCCGCTTGTCGACGATCGCCAGCGGGCGGTTCTCCAAGCGTTTCGAAAGCGCCCTTGCGCGAACCACGCCGCCAACGTCGGGAGAAACGATCGTCACGTTTTCAAGGTCGTTTTGATATTGATTGCGAATGTATTTCTCGAATTCCTTAACCGCATACAGATTATCGGTTGGAATGTCGAAAAATCCCTGGATTTGGCCTGCGTGCAAATCCACCGTCAACACCCGGTCGGCCCCGGCGGTCGTGATCAGATTGGCGACCAGCTTCGCCGAGATCGGCGTGCGCGGGCCGGCCTTGCGGTCTTGTCGAGCGTATCCGAAATACGGCAGGACCGCCGTTACGCGGCTGGCGGAAGCGCGTGTCAGCGCGTCGATCACGATCAGGAGCTCCATTAAGTGATCGTTCGCTGGCGTCGACGTCGATTGGATGACGAAGACGTCCTCCCCGCGCACATTCTCTTGGATCTCGACGAAGACTTCGCCGTCTTTGAAGCGTTTGATCTCCGCGGCCGCCACTGATGTAGACAAACGTCGCGCGATCTCGTCGCTAAGATCCCGATTGGAATTTCCAGCTAAAATCTTCATGAAATGTCACCGCCATGCCCGGGGGATTTGTGACGGTTTCTTGACGCTGGCGCAAGCGAAATTTATCCCGCTGCTTGCAAAATTCTGTGCATGTCGAAGTTGGTTTGGCGAACTGCGATTATTGCGCTGGCAGGGCGATTGCTGAAAGGTTGCGGCCATAATCGGCGTGACCGGCGCGCATCGCGCCACGATAACTAAAATACGCCTCGTGGTTCGCCAGGGTGCACACGCCAAGATCGTCCACAGCGTCGACGCCTGCGAGGTTCAGTCGCCATTTGGCGAATTCAGCGAGATTGAGCTGACGTTTTTCCTGCGCTTGGTCAGCGCTAAAGAAGCGCTCTGCACCGGGACGGTTAACGGCGAACATTTCCACGAGTTCGAGGCCAACCTGGAAGTTTGGCGGTCGGAGGCAGGGGCCGATCGCCGCGACGATGTCCTCCGGCTTCGCGCCGAGGCTCATCATTTTGGCGATCGCGTCTTCGATCACGCCCCCTAGCGCGCCGCGCCAACCGGCGTGGACAGCGCTGACGACGCCCGCGATGGGATCGGCTAACAGCAACGGCATGCAGTCGGCGGCGAGGGCGCCGAGGGCGAGACCGCGAGCCGCCGTCACAAGCGCGTCGCCTTTTGGCGGCGTGGTTCCGTCGGGCCAAGGCGCGTCGACAATCATCGCGTCCGCCGAGTGGACTTGGTAGATCGTCATTAGGCGTCCGCCATCCACGCCGATGGCGGCGGCGCAGCGACGGCGGTTTTCTTGAACGTGCTCCGGCTGATCGGCTGAGCCTGGTCCGGTGTTAAGCGTGGCGAAATCACCTTGTGAGACGCCGCCGCGCCGCGAGAAGAACCCATGCGGTATGCCGGCGGCCACGAGCCCCGGGGCGGTCAAGTAAGGCGGCGTCGATTGCGACAAGGCGATCTCCCTTGGTCGTGCGCGTGGCTACAGGGGCGAAAACCCAGCCGGACAAGGCAGCCCTGGTGCAGAGATGCTCAACACCTTGAATATTTCCCCCATTTGCGAGGTCGCGGCAATCCGAAAGGCGCCCGCTTCGATCTCTTCTCTGACGTTCTGAGGTTTGTCGGCGCAAAGCCGCGCAACCCGCATGGCGAGACCTAAGCGGTCCAGAAAGGAGCCTTGAGTCACCGGGCCATGGGCTTCCGCGCCTGCTTCGAACGCCGCCATCTGCAGACGCTCGAAATTCACGTGGGCGGAAATGTCTGCGCTCCCTGGGGATTGCAGCACGGGCCATGGCTGATGATCTTTTACTGCCTGCAGAGTTTCGCCAACGCCGGACTTCAGATGACCATAGTCGATGATCAACGCTCTGCCGCCGAGCGTTTTAAGGCGTTCGGCCAAGCACGCTGCGAGGTTTTCACCGGCGGCGCCAAGCTCGTAGATGTCTCCAATGGCGACCGTGTCCGGCGTGGGCAGCGCTACCGACGCCAGCGGCGGCGCGAAGGCGGTCGAGAACGTCAAGGCGCCGTCTTTGACGTTGACCATCCGTTCGCGCCAACCGAGATCGGTCATTTCGAATTGTCGAATCGGCAGGCAATCGAACAATTCATTGCCGACCACCAGCATTGGCGCATCGGGCACTTCATCATAGCTATCGGCCCAATCTAGCGGCACGGCTATGCGTTGAAGTCGCTTGCGTTGTTCATGGCGCATGCGGCCGGAAGTCTCCACAAGCCATATGTGGGCCGCCTTTAGGAACTCGGGTTTCAATTTCGCGACGCGAAGAATATCGGCCATGAGAACGCCGCGCCCAGGTCCGAGCTCGACCAGGTTGAAGGCTTCAGGCGCGCCCATATCCTCCCAAGATTGGAGCAGCCAAAGCCCGATCAATTCACCGAAGATCTGACTAATTTCGGGCGAGGTTGTGAAATCCCCTTTTTGTCCGATGGGGGTGCGCGACGTGTAATACCCCTCATGTGGATGCAATAGAGCGTCCGCCATATAGTCTTCAACGCTGATCGCGCCATTGGCTTCGATCAACGTAATCAGCCGTTCTTCTAGCGGCGTCGTCGAACGCGGCTCGGTCGGCGCTTTGTCAGGACTGCTCATGCCGCAAACACTCTTCTTGCTCTACTTCGCCGACGGTTTGTCGGATGGGACGAGCTGACTGAAGCGAAAGCCGCGCGCGCGTGCAATGAGATAGAACCCGCCCATCACCATGGGTAGGGAGAGGATCATGCCCATAGTAAGGCCGAGGGGATAATCAGGCATGTGAGCGTCCGGTTGGCGGAAGTTCTCGACGAAAATGCGGCTCAAGCCATAGCCGGCGAGAAAGACGCCGATGGTCGCGCCTGGAGTGCGCAATGAATGGAAGACGTGGGTGGCGATTCTGACGACGAAGAACAATGCGAGGCCCTCAAGCGCGGCCTCGTAGAGTTGGCTTGGATGGCGTGGCGTCTGCAGCGGATCCGCGGGAAAAACCATCGCCCAGGGACCATCCCACGGCCGACCGTACAATTCGCCATTGATGAAATTGGCGATCCGCACAAGGAAGATGCCGATCGGCGCTGCGGCGGAGAACAGATCGCCTACCTGCAGCGGGTTCAGGTCATGTTTGCGGCAGAACAAATAGCCCGCCAGCGTCACGCCGATCAGGCCGCCATGGAAGGACATGCCGCCATGCCATAGCATCAGCGCTGGGGGAATGGGCAGCCAGCCTATGACGTTCTTAACCAGGCCTGGGTTCATGTTCGCGCCGAGCGGCCGCCACGGTTCGACCAAAAGGTTCGGTTCGTAGAACAGGACGTAGCCGATCCGCCCCCCCGCCATAACGCCGATCGCGACCCAAAAGACAATGTCGTCAAGCTGTAGGCGGCTCAGCGGCGCCTTGCTGTCGTCAGGCCATAATTTGACGTTCTTCAATAGGCTCGACAAATACCACCATCCGAGCGCGAGGCCGCCAATATAGCCGAGGGCGTACCAGCGTATCGGCAGCGGACCGATCGATACGGCGACCGGGTCAATATTGGGATATGGCAAACTCATACGTCGTCACCTGGAAAAAGGACGCGGGGTCGAGCGCCCCTGCGCTGGCTATGGTCGGGGTTCATTACCCCGAAACGGGCTGTTTGTCGCCCTTTTCCCGTGCCTGCTCGCGATCAATGGCGCAAGTTATGGGCGTCAGATGCGACGAGATTTCTCCTGTCCGGCATGGGCGACACTGTCGACGTCGCAACGATCCGGGAGTACTGTCGCCAGACGTCCGCAATAGTTTCGAAGGCCGCGCCATGCAATCGCAAAACCCGTTTCTCGATCAGCTCGCTAAGACCATGGCCGACGCCGCCGGAGCGGCTGATGGCGTCCGCCGGGAAGCTGAAACTGTCATGCGCAGCCAATTGCAGCGATTGCTAGCGGATATGGAATTGGTCACTCGGGAAGAATTTGAAATCGTTCGCGAAACGGCCTCGGCGGCGCGGGCCGAAGCGGATGAGCTGCGCCAGCGGTTAGCGGCGCTGGAAGAAAAAATCGGTCAAACCCGGGAAAATTAGCCGCCGGGCCGCGCCAGCGAATCATTGCGGCAGGCGCCCGACTCGCGTCGCTATCTTCGTGCAACAACGAAGAGGACGCCGATGTCGATCCAAATTCTTGAAAAGCGATCCAGCCACGCCGATCCGTTAGACGCTCTCGAAGCCGTCGCAGGCTTGTTAGAGCTTGAAGCAGAACGGGTCGACGACGGCGAGCTTCACGTCGCGCTTCCAGGGGCATGGCGCGATTCAGGGGTTTGGTTCACGTGGCGGCCTGAATTGTCGACGATCCAGATGGGCGCGCCGCTTGACATCAAAGCGCCGGACAATCGTTGCGCCGAAGCGGCGACATTGGTGACGATGATCAATGAACGTCTCTGGCTCGGGCACTTTGATTTGTGGGCGGAGGACAAATCGTTCGTCTATCGCAACGCGATGATATTGCCTGAGGAAAGCGGGCTTGAGGCCAACCAAGCTCAGCTCTTATTGCGCGGCACATCTGAGGCGATCGATCGTTTCTTCCCGGCCTTCAACTATTTCGTCTGGGGCGGCAAGTCTCCGGCGGACGCGATCGAGGCGGCCATCTTCGACACGGTTGGCTCCGCATAGCGACGAAATAGACTTACGCTTTTTTGGGCGGGCGGGGGAAAAACCCGCTCGTCCTTTTTTTATAGTCGGCGTATTCCGGATATTTCTTGACCATCGCTTTTTCGAGCAGCGCCTTGCCGGAGATATTGACCAGGAAATGCGCCATGACGAAGGGACTGGCGACGCCCAGCCAGCCTATCGGACCTTCAAGCGCGACGATGGCGAGACCAAACCAAACGCAGGCGTCGCCGAAATAGTTCGGATGCCGCGTCCAGGCCCAAAGCCCCTTCGTCATCAGCTTTCCCTTATTCGCTGGATCCTTCTTGAATTGGGTCAATTGGTGATCGCCGATCGCCTCAAACGATAAGCCGATGAAAAAGACCGCCGCCCCGACAAATGCGACAGGGCCAAGTGGCTGGTCAGGGCCGATTTGTCCGACCTGCACTGGTAGGGAAATAACGAAAGCGACGGTCGCCTGAAGAAAAAATACATAGATCAACGACCAACGGGCGAAGTCATTGTAGGGCTCGCGTCGGGCCCGCATAGCGACGTAGCGATAGTCTTCGCCATGGCCGATATTTCGCTTCGCCAGATAGCCCGCTAGTCGCGCGGCCCAAAGGGCGGCGAGGCCCGAAATCAGAAATGCGCGCGGTTCAGCCGGATCAATCCTAACCAGAGTTAAAAGCGCCGGCGTAAAGCAGAGGATTGACCAGAAAATATCGACAATGCTTGCATTTTTTAGCTTTAAGCTCAGAAGCCAGATTAAGAACGCGAAGACCAACAGGGCGGCGTAATTGCCTAACAGGAGGAGGGCGGTGGACATGGCGCGGCGATTTCCTTCTGGAGCGATGTGTCGTCGGAGCGAAAGCTTAGTATGGGGCCGCTTGCCCCCCTTGTCGCCAGCCTTGCGCAGCTCCTATATCCTGTTGGCCGTCGAATGGCGACGGGCGCTCCGCAATTAAGTGAACGAGGTGACATGGCCGCTTCTGATGCATCCGACAATCCCGTCCGCCCACCTGCCTTCGGCGAAGAAACTGAACCGCACCACGCGTCGGCGGATACGATCGCATTGCTAACGCGGCGCAGATCGACGGCGGCGGATCAGCTCGGCGGTCCGGGACCATCGGATGAGGTTCTGCAAAATATCCTGACCATCGCTGCGCGCGCTCCTGATCATCGCCGAGTGACTCCATTTCGATTCATCGTGGTCGACGGCGAAGGGCGGCGCAAAGTCGGTGACTTATTAGCGAACGCCTTCATGGCGAGCGAGCCCGATGCGACGCCGGAAAGAGTTGAAAAGGAGCGCGCGCGGTTCTTGCGCACGCCGGTTGTCGTCGCGGTGGTCTCATCGGTCAACCTTGCGCACAAGACGCCTGAATGGGAGCAGATTCTCACCGCCGGCGCGGTTTGCCAGAACATGCTTATCGCCGCTAGCGCCCATGGGTACGCGGCCCAATGGTTGTCGGAATGGTATGCCTACGATCAGGCCGTGCTCGCGGGATTTGGTCTCGAGCCGCACGAACGGATCGCCGGATTCATCTATATCGGCGCCGCAAAAACGCCGCCAAAGGAACGCGCGAGACCGGAAATGACCAGCATAATCAGTCGTTTCGAAGGCGTTGACCGAGGCGACTGACGGCGCCGCGGACGGCGCACACGCGATCTTGAAGATTTCGGATGGCGGTTTTTCCGCGCACCTGCGTATATATGCGAGATCGCGCCGGCGCTCTGGCGCTTCACGTCATGGAGATCGCAGAATGATTGCACCATCGTCCTTCACAAAATCGCTTATCATTGGCGCTGTCGCTTCAATTGCGGCCATCGGCGCCGCTGGCGCGCAAGACGCAGCCGATCCGACGGCGGCGGTTTCCGGCGAATACGCATCGGATCCAACTCACGCTTACATAACGTTTAGCTATTCCCATCAAGGCTATTCCAAACCGTTCCTGCGCTGGCGCAAATGGGATGCGACGCTCGATTGGGATGCTGAAAACCCTGAGAAATCGCAAGTGACCGTCGACATTGACGCCGCCTCAATCGACTCTGGCGTCGATAAGTTTGACGATCATCTCCGAAGCGCGGACTTTTTCGACGTAGAGAACCATCCGCGCATTACTTTCAAGAGCACGGAATTGGTGAAAACGAGCGCAACGGAAGGAAAATTAATTGGTGAGCTGACGGTCAAGACCGTGACCAAACCTGTTGAGCTCGACGTGGTGTTGAACCGCGCCGCAGAGGATGGACGGCGCAAATCGCACAAATTGGGCTTCTCTGCGCGCGGAACGATCAAGCGGACCGATTTCGACGTCGGGAAATATGCGCCGTTCGTCGGCGACGACGTCGATCTCTTGATTGAAGTCGAGTTCGAGAAGCCGCTTGCGGGAGAATAGGCGAACCCCTATTCTTTGGAGCCATGACAACATCAGATCATGAGTCCAATGGCGCGCAGCGCCAATACACCACGGTCGCGATTATCCTCCATTGGGTGATCGCGGCGCTTATTCTTGGTCAGATCGCCGGCGGCCTCTATATGGAGCGCGTTGAAAACCAAGCGCAGAAATTCGAACTATTTCAGCTGCACAAGTCGTTTGGCTTGACCATCATGTTGTTATCGTTCGCGCGACTTGGTTGGCGGCTTTCACATCCGGCGCCCGCATTGCCCGCCGCCATGAAGGACTGGGAACGTCGGGTTGCGCGCCTTACCCATTGGGCTTTCTATGGGCTGATGATCGGCGTTCCTATTGGCGGCTGGGCGATGGTCTCCGCCTCGCCTTACGCGGAAAGCGTGCTGACCTTTATTTTTGGCGTTGTTCCTTGGCCGCATATGCCCTTCTTCAGCGGCGT
>CAYWWL010000014.1:0-966 GCA_964461925.1 uncultured Caulobacterales bacterium
CGTTTAGACGTCAGCGCACTAAGGATCAATGCCAGCTGACATAATCCCCGATATTGACCAAGACATCTCGAACGAAATAGGGGGCGATTCGGTGAGGTCTGTGCGTCGTCCGCAGACGGCGGGGCCGTTCGCGCGCCTGTTTTCCGGGATTGGGAAATTGGCGCCGAAGCCGCTGCGTCGCAGTGCACGTCGGTGGAGTCGCTCGGCCGCCCGATTTTCTGATCGCTTGGCCTCGCGCCCAGGCAGTCGCCGTGCGGCGGCGCTGATCGGCGCGCTCGCCGTGAACATCGTCACCCTGACCCTGATGGGGGTCTATGGCAGGATCACCATCTTCGTACCCAACCGCCCGGCGGATTCGATCGCGATTGTTCTGGTCAATCTTCCAGAAGATCCGCTGCCGGTGGAGCTGCGCGATCCGGCGATCGAGGAAGAGCCGGAGCCTGAACCCGAGCCAGAAGAACCCGAGGAGCCTGAAGAGGCGGAAGAACCGGTTGAAGACTTAGCGCCGGAACCAACCCCGGAACCGACGCCCGAGCCGGAGCCCCAGGAAGCCGAGCCCGAGCCGGAACCCGAACCAGAGCCCGAGCCCGAGCCCGAGCCGGAACCGGAGCCTGAGCCGGAACCGGAACCAGAGCCGGAACTGGATCTATCGGTGGACGAAAACTTCGCGCCGATTGAAACGGCGCCGCTCGAACCATTGATTCCCGACCCGACCTTGGGCGAGGAAACCGACGATCAGGCCGCCTCGCCAGAAGACCCGTCGCTCGAGCCGGATCCGGCCGCTGACGGCGACGCGCCAGAGGAAATTGTCGTCGAAGACACGCAGGCGCCGGCTGAGGATGCGCCGCCCTTAACCGAAGAGGAACCCGAACCGGATCCCGCGCCGGCGTTAGATCTCGCCGAAGAGATCGGCGTCACCGACCGAGGGTTGGAGGACGGCGACATCGCGGGGCTTGGCGTCGATGA
>CAYWWL010000014.1:976-15555 GCA_964461925.1 uncultured Caulobacterales bacterium
TTACGCCCCTCAACGAAGAGCTGCCTGCTTTCGACGAGGGCGAATTGTTCGACGGCGCACTCGGCGAGCAACAGGATGCGACCCCGAGCGGCGACGACATGTTCGACGAAGACGTGCGCTTCACTCGCCGTCGTTTCATTCTGCCCCAAGTGCAATTGCCAGGGGTCGCGGCGCCCGACTTAGTTTTGCCGGAAGGCGAGACGTCCACCTTGCCAGGGGAATCTGGCGTGGTGGCGATCTTCTGTCCGGAAGAATTCCAGGACAACCAGGAAAAAGTTCAAGAATGCGCCGGACGGCCGGAAATTCGCTCCGGTTGGCGACCGGGGGACAGCGGCGAGAATTTCGACCGCGCGATCCAATTGCTGCGCACCAACCGCACGCGGGGTTTCGCCGGCGATAATGTCGGCGGGCAATTCAGCGGCGAGGCGGCGCGGCGCGCAGTCGAATTGCAACGACGTCAGCAATTGGAGGACTTCCGTCGCAGCCAAAGCGGCGTCAATGATCTTGGTACGGATGCGGCGAACGCCAACGATCCAAGCCGGGCCGACTTGCCGAACGTGGGGCCGGAAGGATTCGAACCGTCATGGACCCAGCGCGACGATCCGAACCTGTCGCCGTCGGATCTAGAGGAGATTCGCCGCGACCTAGAACGCTCGGATCGCGCCCGTCGCGGCGAGGATCTCGACGACGACTGACGCGGCCCGTCATTCAGGCGCCGCGCCGTCGAGACGCCGGACTAAAGCCGGTCTAGAGACAGGGCGTTCTTGTCGCCCGCCCAGGATTGCTTCATCAAGCGTTGCGCCATCTTTCCGCCGGACTTGTCGCCCTGCGCTTTGAACGCCTCGGACAGGCCGTAATAGGCCCAGGCGTTGTTCGGGCTTTTCACTAGCGTCTCCATGAACAATTGTTCGGCGCGTTCGGCGTCGCCGCTCTTCAGAACCATGGACGCCAGCGTCTGCCTCGCGGGATAGTACCAATACGGAGGTTCCGTGTAAGCAATCTTGTCCTGCATTTCGACCGCCGCCTCTAGCGCCTCGATGCCGGAGCCTAAATCGCCGCGACCTGCCGCCGCTTTGCCGAGGGCCGTCATATGCGCGATCTTCAAGATCTCGTCCGCGGGAATGCCATTGTCCGTTAGGCTCGATAGATCGGCGTCGGCGTAGATCGACGAGATCGCTTCTGCTTCGGCCCGGGCCTTGTCAAACTCGCCGAGCTTCACCAACGCTTCGGCTCGAGCGTACCGCCATGCGCCGACAAGGAATGGGGCGGCTTCGGACGGTTTCTCCAGCGCCAAGACGTCGTTCGGGTCGCCCATCTGCGCCATAGCGTAGTACGGCGCGGCTTTGATGGGTTGGGCGAATGGAACCGCGATCGCCATATCCGTGGGCAGTTTCGCGTCGAGTTTCTTCGCCATGTCGAGAGCGAGCTCGGCGTCGCCCGCCATCTGCGCCGACGCCATCAAGAAGTGCACATTGTGCGTATAGTAGCCGAATTCATAGAGGATGCTGGCGTCATTGGCGGCGATGAAGGCTTCGTCGGCGAGCACGGCGCGGGCGTTATTGTCCATCGATTGCTTGAATCGGCCGATCTTGAAATAGGTGTGCGACGGCATGTGGATGAGGTGCCCGAGGCCCGGCGACAGCTTGTCGAGCCGATCTGCGTATTTCGCCGCGCGATATGGATTATCCGTCGCTTCGGTGATGTGGATGTAAAGATGGATCGCAGCGATATGGTTCGGGTTGCGCGCCAGCACGCCTTCGATCAGGGAAATCGTTCGCGCCGTGCGGCCGATGGGCGTGCTGCCGTCAGCGGCCCAATAATTCCATGGCTGCGTATCCATATTCGCTTCTGCGGCCAGAGCGGCGATAAAATCGTCCTCTGGATAGGTCGCGGTGAGGGCGTCCATCGCTTCGGCGAACGCGAGATCCAAGGGCGCTCTATCCGCAGGCGGATTTTTCGCGTAGCGCGCGGCGAGAGCGTCGATCAAGGCTTGCTCTTTCTCCGTCGCCGACCCTTTGTTGGCGATCGCCATGGTCAGCGCGGCGAAAGCGGGCGCGACCGCCTCTTCCACCATGGGCGCGTTGATGTTCGGGCCGTGGGCGAGGCTTTCGGCCCAATAGCACATGGCGCAGGCCGGGTCAGCCGCTTGCGCTTGCTTGAACGATGCGATCGCCGCGCCGTGATTGAAGTTCCACATATGGGCGAGGCCCTCATTGAACAGCGCCTGGGCATCGCTGCTGTCCGTGGATATCGCATGTTTGATGTGCTCGTTCGGGGCGAGCCCCAAATCGACCCCGTCTCCGGCGTCCAGTTCATCGGCCCAGGCCGCCGCGGCGCTGACGAAGAAGGCGCGCCGCTTGCGCATGGCGTCGGCGTCGTCGCCGCATACGGATCGAGCGATGTCGATCGGCGACAATGACGTCAAGGCGACGGCGTCGCTCGCCTCGCGCATTGACACGCTGGCGCTGAGCGCCGCGATCGCGGCGACAGATGCCGCGCCGGCGAAAATAATTGATTTCATGTGATGCTCCCTCCGGCGTCCGAAGGCGCGTTCTGCCCCTCCTGCAAGAACGCCGCATCGGGGGCGACAATAGCTCAATGAATGTCGGCTGAACACTCCTTGCGGCGTTAAAATCCGCCGAGGTTCTTGGCTAATAATCGCCGATGGCCAGTTTTGGCGTCGTCGGCGAAGTGTGCTTAATGGCCGGTATGAGTGATCGATCGCCGACGAATTTGCCCGAATACACTGTCTCTGAGTTGTCCGGCGCGGTGAAGCGAACCCTTGAGGACGGGTTCGGGTTCGTCCGCGTAAGGGGCGAACTCGGCCGCGTGACACGGGCTGGATCCGGCCATGTCTATCTCGATCTCAAGGACGAGAAGGCGGTTTTGTCGAGCGTCATGTGGAAGGGCGTCGCGTCGCGCCAGCGGATCGCGCCCGAGCAAGGGATGGAAGTGATCGCCTCGGGCAAGATCTCCACGTTCCCGGGGCAATCGCGCTATCAATTGATCATCGACAGTCTCGAACCCGCCGGCGCCGGCGCGCTGATGGCGCTGCTTGAAGAGCGGAAAAAGAAACTCGCGGCGGAAGGCTTGTTCGATCCGGCGCGCAAACAAGAATTGCCCTATCTGCCGTCGGTGATCGGCGTCGTCACGTCGCCCTCCGGCGCCGTCATTCGGGACATACTGCATCGCCTGCGGGATCGCTTTCCGCGGCGGGTGATCGTGTGGCCGACATTGGTGCAGGGGCGCGGCGCGGAAGCGAAGATCGCCGCCGCCATCGACGGATTTAATCGCCTAACGCCGACGGGCGATCCGCCGCGACCGGACGTTATCATCGTCGCCCGAGGCGGCGGCAGTCTCGAAGATCTTTGGTGTTTTAATGAGGAAGTGGTGGTCCGAGCCGCCGCTGCGAGCGACATTCCATTGATCTCGGCTGTGGGGCACGAAACCGACACCACCTTGATCGACTATGCTTCCGACCGGCGGGCCCCGACACCGACGGCGGCGGCGGAAATCGCGGTGCCTGTCCGTAATGAATTATTGACGGAAACCCTTGGCAAGGCGCGGCGCCTGATCGCAGCCCAGCAACGATTATTAGAAGCCGCGCGCAGCGATATTCGTTCGGCTGATAGGGGCCTCGGCAAACCGGAAGACATGCTAGCAGGGCCGCGGCAGCGGTTCGACCGCGCCAGCGAGCGTTTGGCCAGCGCCTTAAGCGCCAATCGCGCCAGTTTGGAGCGACGATTTATTCAGATCGCCGGGGGTTTTGGCGCACAACTGCTAAGGCCGCGGGCCCGGGCCGCCGCCGACCGATTGTCAGGCGGTGCAGCGCGCATGAGCTTGGCGGTGGCGACGATCGTGCGTCGACGGCGCGATGTTGTTTCGAATAAGCGATTGTCCACGGCCGTTTTAGCGCGATTGTCGGCGGAACGTCGGGCCGCCTATGGGCGCGCTGACGGGCGTTTCAGCCAGGTGGCAGTGGCGAACCTTACGGCGCTGACCGGACGTCTCGAGACCGCTGGAAAACTGCTGCACACGCTATCCTATCGCAGCGCCCTTGATCGCGGCTACGCGGTGGTGCGCACCGAAGACGGCAAGCTTTTGCAATCGGTGCAGGGGCTTACGCCTGGCGCGGGGCTGTCGGTCGCCGTCAAGGACGGCGGATTTAGCGCTAAAGTTGACGCGCTCGACGCCTCGCCGCCGCCGCCAAAGGCTTCCTCCGGCAGTTCGGCGACCAAAAGAACGGAAAAAGCACCGCCAAAGCCGTCGACTTCGGTCCAAAAATCTCTATTCGACTGATATAGTGACAGGCGGCGCCCAGGCGCGCCGAGAAGGAGTAGGATCATCGTGGCGGAACGCGAAGCGGAAATAAAATATTTCGATTCTGATTTTACCATCGTGCGGCAAGGGGACTTTGTCCGCTGCGCGATTACCGACGCCAAAATACCGCTCGACGCCTTACGTTATTGGAATGTCGACACACAAGAAGCCTACGCTGACGCCGCCGCCGCCATGCGCGGTTTCGGCTATGCGCCTAAATCAGCCTAAACGGCCCCTGTTCATCGCTTTTCCTGTCTTAGGAGCTGCCCCATGCGCCGACTTTCGACTGCAATTATCGTTTTCATGCTGCCCGCTTGCGCCAGCGCTAGCCTCGACCAGGGGGAGGTTAGCCAGGCCAGCGAACCGGTCGCGACGGCGACGACGCCTGTGAGCGCGGAAAAAATCGTTAGCGCGCCAGCGCGACCGGCGCCGCCAGAATCGATTTCGCTGATTAAGGCGCAGGCTGACGAGACTAAGGACCTCAATCGCCAAGCCGATCTCGCCGAGGCGATGAAGCAAGTGGAAGAGCGGCAAAAAATCTTCAAAGACGCCAATGAGCGCGTCCAATTGAGGGGGCGAATGGCCCAGGGCGGATTGGTCTTCGGTCAGACCGAACCAGGATCGACGGTCAACTTCGACGGCGACCCAGTCATGGTCGGCGATGACGGCGCCTTCGTTGTCGGCTTCGGCCGCGACAGCGCCTTGTCGTCGCTGTTGGTGGTTACCTTGCCTGACGGCGAGACCGTCCGTCGCAGCATCACGATCGAGGATCGCGATTTTCGAGTCGAGCGGATTGATGGTCTCGACCAGTCCAAAGTCTCTGGTTTCACCCAGGCGCAGTTGGACAAGATTGGCGTCGATCGCGAGTTAAAAAAGGCGGCGCGAGCCGACACCCATGGCGTCGCCGATTGGGCCGATGGGTTCGACTGGCCGGCGCGCGGCCGAATCAGCGGCGTTTTCGGATCCCAACGGATCCTCAATGGCGAGCCGAAACGGCCGCATTCGGGTCTCGACATCGCCCAACCGACGGGCACGCCGGTTAAAGCGCCCGCTGCCGGCGTTATTCGCCTCGCCGAAAGCGACATGTATTTCGAAGGCGGCCTGATTCTTCTCGATCATGGCCATTGGGTCGAGAGCGCCTTCCTTCACCTCTCGAGGCTTGACGTAGAACCGGGTCAGCGGGTGGAGAAAGGCGACGTGATTGGGGCGATCGGGATGACCGGGCGCGCCACTGGACCGCATCTTCATTGGAGCGTGAAATGGCGCGGACGCCTGGTCGACCCGCAGCTTCTGTTGCCTGAGCAAGAGGCGAAGGCGCCCGCTGCGCCAACGGTTAAAACTGCGAGCGATTAGCAGTAGCAAGGTTATTGACAATCATTCTCAACTGTGGCATGGTCTCCACCGTCAGAGGAGATTATCGCCGCCGTGTATGTGTGCATCTGTAATGCGTTGAAAGATCGCGACTTGGCCGAAGCGGCCGAGGGCGAGGTCATGTCCGTGGCGGAAGTCTTCAAAAAATGCGGGACATGGCCGAAGCGGCCGAGGGCGAGGTCATGTCCGTGGCGGAAGTCTTCAAAAAATGCGGGACCCGGCCACAGTGCGGCAAATGCCTGCCTGACGTCGCCTCAATGATCGACGCGTCGCGCGCCGCACGCGAAGGCGACATGAAAGTCGCTGCGGAATAACCGTTTACCATCCTTACAGAAACTAATGCCGAGGGGGCGTCGCTGGGCGCGCTGTTGGTGCGACCGTGAGTGATTATTGGTCGCAAAGATAATCCTTGGTCTGACGCTAAAATCTTTTATGGTCCAGCTCGATGGATCTAAGCTGGAGGCGCATGTGAAGGGCGACGCAAAAGTCATTGAGTATTTGAACAAGGCGTTGAAATTGGAATTGACCACGGTCAATCAATATTTCTTGCACGCGCGAATCTTGAAGGATTGGGGGTTTCTCGGACTCGCCAAGATTGAATACGAAGAATCGATCGACGAAATGAAACACGCCGATCAATTGATCGAGCGCATTCTTTTCCTCGAAGGACTGCCGAACGTTCAAGACCTCGACAAAGTTTATATCGGCGAATCTGTGAAAGAGATTCTCACTTGCGATCTGCAGGCTGAACAGCGCGCCCATCCGCTTTACAAAGAAGCGATCGCCTATTTCGAGCAAGTCGGCGATTATGTCAGCCGCGAATTATTGGCGCAGATTCTTGAATCCGAAGAAGAGCACATCGATTTTCTCGAGACTCAGCTTGGCTTGATCGACCGGATTGGCGAAGAGCGTTACATGCAGAGCAAGATGAAAGAAGAAGGCTGACCGAGGCCTTCACTCTTTTGGCCAGCGCCGATGCATCCAAAGCCATTGCGATGGGTGCGCTTTGATGTCGGCGCTGATTGCGTCATTGATCGCCACCGTCAAATTATAGACGTCACGACCGGTATGGCCGGTGCGCTCGTACTCGATGGGATCGCGCATAAAGATTTCAAAGTGCGCGCCATCCTTGCGGATAATGCTCGAAGGAATCACCGGAACGCCGAAGCGGATCGACAAGCGCGCCGCCGCCGTCGCGGTCATCGCCGGATGGCCGAGAAACGGGGCGGAAACGCCGCTGTTCAGTTTCTGGTCCGCCAATAGAGCGACGCATCGACCCGCCTTGAGCTGCGCCATAGCGTCTCTGGCGCCGTCATAGCCCTTCGGAATCATGCGTTTCGACATGACGTCGCCGCGCAACTTGATGATTAGTTCGTCTACCAATGGGTTATTCACCGGTCGGTAGATCACGGCGTAGTCGACGCCTTCTCGGTAAAGCACCAAGGGCATCACTTCCCAATTGGCGAAATGCCCGGAAATCAATACTGACGGCAGGCCCTGTTCTCGGCGTTGTTCGGCGACTTCCGAAATATGCACTGTCACCCGCGGATTCTCGAGGGTCGGGTCGAACGCGTGCAGGTGCGGGTATTCGGCCACCGTGCGGCCGAGATTTTCCCAAATGTCTTTTACCGTCGCTTTGACCTTGGCCTCGCTCCACTCCGGGTAGACGCGGCGCAGATTGTCTTCCGCCCGTTTTGAGGCAGGGCCTAATAATGGCCCAATCGTTCTTAGAAAATTACCGCCCGCGCGCGATGCGTCATCCACCGACATGCGCGAGAAGATCGCGAATGCGGCTTTGGTGAAGCCGTACTCGATCCAATGTAAGGGCGTGACCGGACGGTTTGAGCGTCGCTCGGGCAATTGTGCGTCGGCTTGTCCGTTCGGCCCTAATAGGGCGGCGCTTGAATTAGCGGCGATGTCGGGTCGCTGGGTCATGCCGAAGGCCGGTCTTTTTCCGCAGTCAAAAGGATACGCCTCATTTCCTCGACGAATTGCCCTGCGTCGTCAATCGCCATGGCCACGGGAAGGAATGAAATTCCTTCGCGCTCTTCTGGCGACAGCCGCACATAGTCTTTTTCAGTTGTGAAAATTCGTCCTGCGCATTTCTCTGCGAGGGTCCGGATTGCGTCCAATTCCGCCGTCGCGAAGCGATGGTGGTCGGGAAAAGCGACTCGGTGGGCGATCTCCGCGCCCGCGGTCGTCAGCGTTGTGAAAAAGCGCTCGGGTCTGCCAATTCCGCTAAATGCGACGATCGGTCGGTCGGTGGGGAGCGACGCAGTTGGCTGCAGCGCCGCGCGAAAGCACGGCAGATCCGCTTCGAGCAATGGCTGCGACGTGGCGGGGCGAATTTCAACGAGCAGGTCCGCCCGAGCGAGGGCGTCGGCCAAAGGTTCGCGGTAGGGCCCGGCGGGAAACACAGCGCCGTTCAATGCGCGATGGTCTTGGTCGACGAGGAGGATGGAAACATCCTTGCGAAGGGTCGGGTTCTGGAACCCGTCGTCCATAATTACCGCGTCGGCCCCATGAGCGACGCAAGCGCGCGCGCCGGCGGGGCGATCGCGTGATACGCAGGTGGGAGCGGCTTGGGCTAATAGTAACGCTTCATCGCCGACGTCGACGGCGCTTCTGCTCTTATCGACAAAGATCGGGCCAGGCTCGGCGCCGCCATAGCCGCGGGTGAGGAAATGGGCGTTCGGGAAGTCGTCCCTCAGGGCTTTCGCCAATGCGATTGCGAACGGCGTTTTGCCGACCCCGCCAAGGGTGGCGTTGCCGATGCAAATGACCGGGACTTCAACCTGGGCCGGCGTCGTCGCGCGGTGGCGCAGAACCTGAGCACGGCGGTAGATTTCTCCCGCTGGCCAGAGACCGGCGCGAACAGCGCGCGCCGCGACAGTTTCCCCGGACCAAAACCAGGGTTCTTTCATTGCCCGCGTGATTCCTGCTGATCGAGAATGGCTTCAATGCGAGAGAGCAAGGTCTTGGACACATTGTTCAGGACTTTTTCGGCGCTGGCGTCCGCCGAGGTGCGCGCTGCGGTGGCGATGGCGAGGCGCGTCTTTTCATCGCTCATCAGGCGGCGCACCGCTGAGGCGAGATCGCGTTCATTGCGCACCAGCGCCGCGCCGCCGCCGCCGCGCATCTCTTCATAAGTTTCGTCGAAATTAAACGTATGCGGACCATGGAGAATCGCGCAGCCGAGGCGCGCCGGCTCCAACGGATTGTGGCCGCCCTTCTTGGTGAGGCTGCCGCCGACGAAGGCGACGTTCGACAAGCGGTAGAACAAGCCGAGTTCGCCGAGCGTGTCGGCGACGTAGATGTCGGTTTTCGCGTTCAGCGCCGGAGCCAAAGAGCGGCGCTGGGCATGCAGGCCTTCCGCTTTGACGAGGTCGGCGATTTCTTCGCCGCGTTCTGGGTGCCGCGGCGCGAGTAGCGTGAGAATGCCGGGGAACTCCGCCGCCAGCAATTTGTGGGCGGCGATGATCGATTCTTCTTCGCCTGGATGGGTGCTCGCCGCGAGCCAGACTAGGCGGTCGCTCACGTCGTGTCTCAGCCGATCGATCTCGGTTTCGTCTCCGGGCAATGGCGGGGCGGAGTTCTTCAGATTGCCAAACGAGTCGACGTCGCCGCCGGACAAGAAGGTGAGGCGCGAGGCGTTCTTGCGGTCTTGGGCGATCATAAAGTCGAATGTGGACAGCAAATACCGGATGCTGTCCTGCCGTCGACGCCAGGATTCAAACGAGCGCGGGGACACGCGACCATTCACCAACGCCATGAATGGCACTTGCGCTCGGGATTTAAGCAGCAGGTTCGGCCAAAATTCGGATTCGACGAAGATCGCCGCATCCGGCGACCAATGGGCGAGGAAGCTCTCCACATAGGCCGGATGATCAACCGGGATAAATTGGTGGATCGCGCGCTCAGGCAGCCTCTCGGCCATCAATTTCGCCGACGTCACCGTGCCGGTGGTGACAAGAAAGCTCAGATTTGGCCGCAGCGCGAGGAGACGATCGACCAATGGCAGCACCGAAAGGGATTCGCCGACGCTGGCCCCGTGGATCCACAATAAACGGCCGTCTGGGCGGGGTGCGCTGGCTTCGCCGCGGCGTTCGCCAATTCTTTTAGGGTCTTCTTTGCCGGCGTGCATGCGCCGCTGCAGCGCGAATTGCGCTAACGGCTCCGCCGCCTGGCTCGCGGCGTGATAGGCGCGCAGACCCAGCGGCTTGGTCGCCGCTGTCGAGGTTTGCGAAATCTCGTCGATCCTATCTTCAGACGCCACTCAATAACTCCAGGCTCCTTGTGAGCCATTTAAATCCTTTTACGCGCCGGCCAGGGTCGATCCGGCGGTTTTTAATGCGTCGTTCATGGTGTCGGCCACCATCTGGGCTGCCGTTTCCATGTCCTCATCGCCAGACAATTGTACTGGTGGCGAAAGGACTAACGCAATCCGGGAGAAAGGGAACACTAATTGGAACCGATCCCAGGTATTTAGACGCTTACTGCGGGAAGCGGCGAAGGCGCAAGCGAGGATGGGCGCTCCTGTCTTATTCGACAATTTTACGACGCCCGGATGAACGACTCCCGCCGGCCCGCGCGGCCCGTCGGGCGTAATCCCGACAATGTCGCCGCGTTCGATCGCCTTTGCCATCTGAATGAACGCCCGAACCCCATCTTTTTGTTTAAATTTCTTCTTTTGGTTCGAGGTGGATCCGCGAATGAAATCAATTCCGAAACCGCGCACTGCGTTGGCGATAATGTCGCCGTCGCGATGGTTGGAAACCAGCATTTTGGCGGGGCGCGACACATGTCGCCGCACCAGGGGCATAATCGATATCTGGCTATGCCAAAAGACGATGATCGCCCCTTTGGGGTTGGTTTCCAGATGGCGTTCGAGGTGTTCGACGCCGCGGATCTGGGGGCGCACGGTGGCGCCAAGCAGGCGAATATAGGATCCGATCAAAAAACTCGCGACATGACCGGCGAAAGCGCTCTTTGAAAGGGATTTGAGCGGTGAAAAGGCCATAGACGCGCCCGCGAACCATCCTAATGAAAGCCGGCTTGCGAAGCCCGACCGCGCTTGGAACAATGCCGGGCGAATCAAAGCGCCGCCCCGCGCTATCGTAGAAAGCTGAACACGTGACGTCGCGCAACCCCTCCGCCGATCAGGGTCCCACCTCGCTGCACCTGGCCTTGCGCCTGTGGCGCGACTATCTTAGCCGGTATTGGCCGAAAATCGCGGTCTCGATGGTGGCGATGGCGACCTACGCCGCGTCGGCCAGCGCCATTCCCGCTGGCGTTGAGATGATCAACGGTGCGTTTACGACGACGCCCGAAGGGCGCGCGATAACCCAACAAAACGTCGCCTTTTGGGGGCCGCTGTTGATTTTGTGCCTCGGCGCGGCGAACGCCTCGTCACAATATATCCAATCGCGATTGTCGGCCTCGGCCGCGCTCGCGGCCCTGCGCGACCTGCAAAACGACATGTTCGCCAAATTGGTCGCCATAGACGACGCCCAGCTGCGCAGTCTCGGCACCGGGCAAACCGTGGCGCGACTCACCAACGACACTAATGTTTTGCGCGAGACGCTGACCCGGGCGTCGAACGCAGTGCGCGACCTGCTCACCTTGGTCGGCCTCTTAGGCGTGATGTTCTGGTATGATTGGGCGCTATTCCTGGTGGTCTTCGTTGTCTATCCGGCGCTTGGCTGGCCGGTTGGGCGGATCGGCAAATTCTTGCGCCAGCGCTCAAAGGAAGCCCAGGATCAGGCTGGAGAAATTTCCCAGCTTGGCGCGGAAACCGTCGCCGCCGGCCGATTGGTGCGGGCGTATCAGCTAGAAGCGCCGGTGCGCGCCGCCGCATCCGCCGTTTTTGACCGACGACTATTGGTTTTGAGGCGGATGGCGCACCTGCGCGCGCTGAATGAGCCGTTTATCTTTTTCGTCGGCTCGATCGCCTTAGCGATTATCGTCGCGGTGGTCGCGGTGCGAATCTCCGCCGGCGCTCTCAACATTTCCGAGCTGATCTCTTTTATCATCGCCCTTTTGTTGTTGTCCCAGCCGGCCCGGGGGCTGTCGACCTTGAACGCCGTCGCCCAGGAAGGGTTTGGCGCTTTTGAACGGATCGCGGCGCTCCTCGACATGGAGCCTACCATCGGCGACGCGCCCGGCGCGAAAGATCTTGTCCCAAGCGATGGGGCGGTGTCGTTCGACAACGTTTCGTTCGCCTACGAAACCGACGCTCAGGCGGTGAAAGGGCTGAGTTTCGAAGCGGCGGGCGGTCAGACGCTGGCCTTAGTGGGCGAGAGCGGCGCCGGCAAATCGACGGTCTTTAGTTTGCTGCTACGGCTTTACGATGCGGATAGCGGCGACATCGTCATCGACGGCGCCAATATTCGCGACTGCTCGCTCTCGAGCGTCCGTCGGCACATCGCGCTCGTCAGCCAAGAAACCAATCTCTTCGACGATACGATCCGCGCGAATATCGCCTTTGGCCGCCTAGACGCAAGCGATGACGACGTGATCGCTGCGGCGCGTTCAGCGGCGGCGCACGACTTCATTCAATCCTTGCCCAATGGTTATGACACCCGCGTCGGCGAGGCCGGGCTCAACCTCTCAGGCGGCCAACGCCAGCGCATCGCCATCGCGCGCGCCTTCCTGCGCGACGCCCCGATCCTTCTTCTAGACGAGGCGACGGCGGCGCTAGACGCGGAAACCGAACGTCAAGTGCAAGACGCGCTAAAACGTCTTTGTGCAGACCGAACGACGATTATCATCGCTCACCGCCTGGCGACGGTGCTTGACGCCGACCGCATTCTGGTGATGCAAAATGGCCGGATAATCGAAACCGGCGATCATGAGACATTGCTCGCCAAAGGCGGCGTCTATCATGACTTGGCGCGGCTGCAATTCCAGCAGGCCGCTTCATAGTTCTCATTGCTGGACCGTCGCCCGGCAAGGCGGAGAGCCGCCGGGCGACGCGTCGGCTTAGGCCGCTTTCTTCAGGGCCTTGCGCGCTTTCTTAAGCTTCGATTGCTGCCGAGAAATCGTTTTCTTCCGAGCTTTGATTTCTTTCTTCAGCGCTTTGACTTTCTTTTTCGCCATGTCGACGATCTCCTTTCGGTTTGGTCACGCCTTTTTGTGCGCGCGTTTGTCCGTCGCCTTGTGCTCGCGCACGAAGCTTTTGATGAACGACCGCAATTCCCTGGCGGCGCTAGTGTCCAGGCTTTCACACAGCGAAACGAATTCGTCTCGTTCCCGGCCATTGATTCGAATCACAAGCTGGCTATCTTTGTTATTCTTTTTCGTTTTCTTGCGATCTGCCAATGGGCGTCTCATTTCCTCTCACTGTCTGGGTGATGAGAAATGTATATACATTTTTGGGAAAGCGCAATAGGTGCGCTGCTATTCTCGGCGGAGAATTTTTTCCGTCAGCAGGGCGCCCCACCATGCAGCCTTGAAGTCAGCCTTGACTTGGACATGGTCGTAATGATTGGTAGCCCAATTAATAAAAGCGTCTTGATCATTGAGCGAAACATCGTTCTCGCGCGCATAGGCGAAATAGAGGTCGAAGGCGTAGTCGATGACGCCAGTCTTCCCCTGGCGCACATGGCCATAGCGTAACGACAACTGCTTCACCGCTTCGTCGAGCGGGAGGCCTTCATGCAGAAACAAATACAGTACGGAGAACACCCCGGCGCGGTCCGCGCCGGACTTGCAATGGAAAAGGGCGGGGTATTCAATGCGATTGAGAAGCTCGCGCGCGCCGAGAATGATTTCGAGCGACGGCGCCTCGCGGGAATAGACCCGAAACGTCTCAAAATTCAACCCGAGATCAGCGCACGCTTCTTCTTCGAGGAAAAGAAAACTGCTCGGCTTTGAGCCGCGCAGATTGACCACGGTCCGCACGCCGCGCTCTTTCCAACGCGCGAGGGATTTAGGGCCAGGCTGAAAACTTCGCCACGCTTTGCCCGGCGAGAGTTCATGGGAATTGTCGTAGAGCGATCGGATGACGCCATGGTCGCGCAGGATGAGTTCGCGCCAAGCGCGTCGGCGTCCCGCCGGTGTAGCGAACTCTTCACGGGTGATCGGCGCCATGGGCGACTAAAATTTTCCGTCGCCGTCGGGATCGAGCAGCTTGTGCATGTGGACGATAAAATATCGCATTTGCGCGTTATCGACGGTTTCTTGCGCTTTCGAGCGCCATGCGGCTTCGGCTTGCGCATAATTCGGAAAAACCCCGACGATGTCGAGCTTGTCGAGGTCCTTGAACCTGACTTCCTCCAAATTCTCCAGCTCGCCGCCGAAGACCATATGCAATAATTGTCGTTCCATCGGTGTCGTCTCCAAAATATGCGCCGCTGTTCTAGTCGCCGGCGATGGTCATGTCACCGAGACAAAGCGTCGGCGCATTCGTCGAGCTGCGAATTTCCAGATCATTTGCTGGCGTCAGGTTTTTAAACATGTCGAGGAGGTTGCCGGCGATGGTGATCTCGCTAACCGGGTGGGCGAGGGCGCCATTGTCGATCCAGCGGCCGCTGCAGCCGACTGAATAGTCGCCAGTGTTCGCGTTCACCTGCGGACCGAACATATCGGTCACAAAAAGGCCATTGGCGATCGAGCCGATCAGGTCTTCCGGCGTTTGCCGTCCGGGGGCCAAGGTGACATTGGTGGAGCCCGACCCTGGCGCGCCGCCGGTGCCGCGGGTCGCGCGACCATTCGTTTCGAGCCCGAGCTGACGGGCCTGGGCGGAATTGAGGATCCAGCAGGTCAAGACGCCGTCGTCAATAATGTTCAAAGTTTCCGGCAGCACGCCTTCGCCGTCGAAGGGGCGTGAACCATGGCCGCGACGGACGAACGGATCGTCGGTGATTTGGATGCTGTCGTTGAACAGG
>CAYWWL010000015.1:0-14698 GCA_964461925.1 uncultured Caulobacterales bacterium
CTCAAGCGATTTGCGCGGCGAAGAGCGCGGCGGCGTGAATGTCGGCGCCGGGTTCGGGACTGGATCCTATGGCCGGCGCGGCGGCGTTTCCGTGGGCGTCGGCGGCGATCTCGGCAAGGTCGGCGGACGGCAATTATATACCGCGCGGCTAGAGATCATCATCGGCGAGGGCGAAAAGCCAGATGAGCCGTCCGTCTACGATGCCGCGTCGGTGTTCGCCGCCACTGGCGAGGGCATGCCGGCGGACGGCGCGCGCCTCCGTCCGACCGATGGGTCGCCGACCTTTGACGACGACGCAATAGAATCCTACGAGCCATCCGACGCAGAAACTCCGATGGCAGACGAAAATACTGAAAGTTAATATCCTGAAGACATTATACGAGGCGATACGATGGACTGGAACGCGTTACGGCGGATCGTCACCGCGAATGACGAAAATGGACGCTCGTCCGTTCTGATTGACGGCGCCGCGGCGGCGAATTTGGCGGTGGAGGAATCCGGCCTCGCGGAAATATGGACCGCGGCGCTCGCCGGATCGTCGGTTTACGCCGATGCGGATTCGCTGGCCGATCAGCCGGTGGCGTTGGAGCCGGAAGCGGGCGCAGTCAAAGTCCGCTGGTTCACGGTCGCGCCGGAAGACCCTCAACAAACCGACGAGGAGCGAGAAGCGGCGGCGGCGTTCGGCTTCGCGGCGGCCCAAGCGAGCGAGGCTCGGGTCGACACCACCCGTCACCCAATGATGCACAAGACCGCGACATTGGACGTGATCATTTTGGTCCGCGGACAGGTCGATCTCCTGCTCGATGACGGCGAAGCCAAAGCGATGAAGCCGGGCGACGTGGTGATTCAGAAAGCCACCAATCATGCATGGGTCAATCACGGCGACGAAACCGCCGTCTTGGTCGCAGTTCTTATCCATCCAAAGGAAGATTGATGACGGAAAACCTCGCCGACGCATTTAATGAAACAAATGCGCCCTTCGCCAAAACCCTTGGCGTCCGAATGATCCTGGCGACCAAGGATCGAATCGAAGCTGAGCTCGACGTCACGCCGGAAAAATGCACGATCCCGGCGACTTTGCACGGCGGCGCCGTCATGGCGTTTGCGGACAATCTCGGCGGCGTTGGCGCGTTCCTGAACATGCCCGAAGGCATGATGACGTCGACGGTCGAGAGCAAGACGAATTTTCTGCGGCCGATCCCGGTCGGTCAGGTGGCCCGTGCGGTGACGACGCCAATCAAGCTCGGACGGCAAATTCAGGTCTGGGAGACGCGCATTAGCCGCGAAGACGGGAAACTAGCGGCGATCGTGACTCAAACCCAAATCATTATGCCCATTTCTTAAACTGGTAGGTGCGCGCGATGTATAAGGTCGAGTTGAAAGAATCCCATTTCCCGGCGACGGCGTCGACGGCGTTGGAGCCGATCACCATCGGCGAAATGTTGACGCGACAGTGCGAAGCCATTGGCGATCGCGTGGCGCTCAAAGAATTGACCATGGACGGCGAGGTCGATCGAACTTGGACCTACCGGCAATTGCTCGACGACGCCAAACGTCTTGCGGGCGCATTGGCCGCGCGGCACGAGCAGGGCGCGCGGATCGCGGTCTACGCTCCGAATAAGCCGGAATGGGCGTTGCTGGAGTTCGCCTCCGCCTTTGCGGGCGTCACTCTCGTCACCGTCAATCCCGCCTACCAGAAACGCGAATTAAAGTTCGTCCTCGAACAATCGCGTTCTGAAGCGATTTATTACGTGGAGGAGTTTCGCGGCAATCCCATGGGAGAGATCGTCGACGCGGTGTGCGCGGAAACGCCCGGCGTCAAGATGAAGGTCGATCTCGACGATCATGACGCTTTGTACGCGGGCTCAGCGCCCTTGCCAGAGGTGAAACCGTCGGACATCGCCCAGATACAATACACCTCGGGCACCACCGGCTTCCCGAAGGGGGCGTTGTTGCACCATTTCGGTCTTGTCCAGAACGCGCGCGACACGTTGGATCGGCTTGGGTGCGGCGAAGGCGGTTCGGCGGTGCATCATATGCCGCTGTTCCACACCACCGGCTGCGCGGTGATGATGATCGGAATGATCGGCCTCGGCGGGACCCAATATCTGGCGCCGATGTTCTTGCCGGAGATGATCGCAAGGGTGATCGAACGCGAAAAGCTCGAGCTCGTTTTTGGCGTGCCGACAATGCTCGTCGCTTTGATCGAAGAAATCGAAAAGACAGGAAGAGACATGTCGTCCGTCGTCGCGGTCGGCTCCGGCGGATCCATGGTGGCGCCGGAACTGGCGCGGAAGACAGAAGAAGTCTTCGGGCAGATGGTCGGCATTATTTATGGCCAGACCGAAGCCTCGCCGGTGATCACCAGCATGTGGCCGGAGGACAATCTCGAAGACAAGACCCAAACCATCGGTCAACCAATGCCCCATGTGGACGTCTCGATTCGCGACGTGAACACCAATGCGGCGTGCCCTGTGGGCGAACAGGGCGAGATTTGCTGCCGCGGCTATCTCGTCATGGAGGGCTATAACGACAACCCCGACGCCACGGCGAAGGCGATCGACGCTGACGGCTGGCTCCACACGGGCGATCTTGGAACCATGGACGCCCGCGGCTATGTGAAGATCACCGGACGGGTGAAGGAGATGATCATTCGCGGCGGCGAAAACTTGTTCCCGGCGGAAATTGAGAACGCCATGCTCGAGCATGACGACATCGCCGAAGTGGCGGTGGTCGGCGTGCCTGACGACAAATTCGGCGAGCAGGTCGCGTGCTTTATGCGCGCGCGCGCCGACGCCAAACCCGGGGCGAGCGACTTAAAGAGTTTTATTCGCGATCGCCTTTCGCCGCAAAAAACGCCGGTCTATTGGATTTGGGTGGACGAATGGCCCCTGACCGGTTCTGGCAAGATCCAAAAGTTCAAGCTTACTGAAGCGTTTGAACAAGGCGCATATGAACCGCTAACGGCTTAGCGCCGCCTTCAGATTGCGATTTCGTCAGATTATCCGGGTCATTAGCGCTTTATGACCCAGGCGGACAATTCGACGCCGTAGGCGTTTCCGAAATGATCAGCGCATGCAACACTCGGACCTGGCGCGTTATTTGACGACGCTCAGTGTCGGAGACTGCTCCATGCTCAGTAAGCTATCGATTAGATCCGCGACGCCGACCGAATTTGAAACCGCCATTCAATGGGCGGTGCAAGAAGGTTGGAATTGCGGCGTTGACGATCTAGGGCCGTTCTATTGCGCGGATCCGGAAGGCTTTCTTATGGGGTTCCTTGGCGGCGACCCGGTGTCGTCAATCTCGATGGTGCGGTATGGATCGAATTATGGCTTTCTCGGTTTCTACATCGTGCGGGCGGACCTGCGCGGCCGCGGCATTGGATTGTCCACCTGGGAAGCCGGCATGGCGCGTCTTGCGGGCAGAAGCGTCGGGCTTGATGGCGTCGTTGATCAGCAGGACAATTATCGGCGTAGCGGGTTTGTCTATGCCGGCCGTAATGTCCGTTTCCGTGGGCGCCCCGTGCGGCCAAGTGGCGACAATTGCGCTAGCGTCGCCATTCGCCCCGTAGAGCCGCGGGATTTGCCGTCGTTAACGACCTTTGACGCCGCGCACTTTGGAGCGGATCGCGCTGCGTTTCTAGAGCGGTGGGCTTTGCCTCAACGCGCCAGCCGCCAGACATATGTTGCGTCAAGCGCGAGCGATCCGTCGCAGATTGAGGGGTATGCAACAATTCGTCGGTGCTATGCAGGGCATAAAGTCGGTCCTTTGTTCGCGCCAGACGCTTCAGTGGCGCGCGCATTGCTCAATGCCCTATTCGATTGGGCCGGCGATGCGGCGGACGTCTCCCTAGACGTGCCGCAGGACAATGCGGCGGGGGTGGCGCTCGCCGAAAGCATGGAACTTGTCGAGAGCTTTGAGACGGCGCGAATGTATTTAGGAACGGCGCCGGCATTGCCCATTGAGCGCATTTTTGGCGTAACGACGTTTGAGCTTGGGTAGCGGCGTCGCCGCTTTTGTCGGCGCGGCCGATCAATCACGGAGGTTCGCTAAGGCGATATATTTATCAACGGGAATTTCCTCCGCCCGCTGAGTGGGGAGCACTCCGACGCTTTCCAAGCGATCAATCGTGCGCTCGCCCCAAAGCTGCTTCATCGACGAGCGCAGCATTTTGCGTCGCTGGGAGAAGGCCGCTTGGGTTACCCGCTCCAATTTCCGGACCTGTTCGACGTGCGCTGGGGCTGGTTCGAACACCACCACAGTGGAGTCCACTTTTGGCGGCGGCGTGAATGCTCGGGCTGGCAAATCGTACCCCCGGCGCGGCGAACTGGTGGCTTGCGCGATCACCGACAATCGACCATAGGCCCGACCGCCTGGCGGCGCGAGAATCCGATCCGCCACTTCTTTTTGGAACATCAAGGTCATGCCCGACCATAGGGGCGGCGCTTGTTCATGGTTCTGCCGCAGCCATTTGATCAACAGCTCAGTGGAAATATTGTAGGGCAGGTTTGAGACGATCTTGACCGGGGCGTCGGCCACGTCGCGTTCGACCACCGCCAGGGCGTCGTCGTTGACGACGCGAAACTGGCCGGGATACGCCTCGGCGATTTCCGCCAGGGCGTCTAGGCATCGGGGGTCGCGTTCGATCGCGGTGACGTCAGCGCCGATTTCTAACAAAGCCCGGGTCAGGCCGCCTGGACCAGGGCCGACCTCCAAAACGCGATCGTCTGGCGTCAGCGCCGCGAGGCGGGCGATTTTCCGCGTCACATTGAGATCGAGCAGGAAATGTTGGCCGAGGGACTTCTTCGCCGCCAGTCCGTGGGCCTCGATCACGTCCCGGAGCGGCGGTAGCGTATCCTTAGGCATTGGCGCCTGCCCGGCGCGCGTCGCTCAGCGTCTTCGCCAGTCGAAGCGCCGCGACGAGGCTGTCTTCCCTGGCGACGTTTTTGCCGGCGATGTCCAACGCCGTGCCATGGTCGGGCGAGGTTCGGACGATCGGTAGGCCGAGTGTCACGTTGACGGTGTTGTCGAAGTCCAACGTCTTTACCGGGATCAAAGCCTGGTCGTGCAGCATGCAAATCGCGGCGTCGTAGCGCTGACGCGCCGCGGCGTGAAACAGGGTGTCGGCCGGGTGCGGCCCGGTTGCGTCGATCCCGCGCTGGCGCAGGGCGGCGATCGCCGGGGCGATCACCGACCGATCTTCGTCGCCCATAACGCCATCTTCGCCGGCATGGGGGTTAAGCCCGGAAATCGCCAGACGCGGCGCCGCCACGCCGAAATCGCTTCTTAGGCCCGCATCGACGATCGTGGCCACGGCGACAATGCGCTCGCTGGTGAGATCCTGCGCGGCGCTGCGCACCGATTGATGCACCGTCACGGGCACCGTGCGTAGCGCCGGCCCGGCGAGCATCATGATTGGTTCAGGCGTCGCGTCGGGCGTTGTCGTGAGGGCGCCAAGAAACTCGGTATGGCCTGGGAAGCCGAAGCCGGCGGCCTGCAGCGCAGATTTTTGGATTGGGTTCGTCACCACCGCGGCGACGGCGCCTGAAACGGCTGCAGCCACGGCTTGTTCAATCGAGCCGATGACGGCGGACGCCGTCGCAGGCGAGGCGACGCCCGGTTCGCTCTTTACGGGCGTTGCGATATCGATGATCGGCAGCGCGTCGGCGAAAGCCGAAGCAGCGTATTCCGGCGCGGCGATGGTCGCCACGGGCCCGTATTGCGCGGCGTATGCTGGGTCGCCGAACAGGCAGAAATGGCAGTTGGCCCCTTGCAATCGCCGCCAGGCCTTGGCGGCGATCTCGCCGGCGACGCCGCCAGGTTCGCCTAACGTCAAGGCCAGTGGCGGCGACGGCGGTTTTGTCATTGGCCTACTGTAATTGCGGTTGCTGCTGCTGTTGCTGCCGCGGCTTCATCCGGATATCGACCATCACGCGGCGTTCGACGTCGCGCAGATATTGCTGCGAGATCTTTTCGAGCTGGCGCTGGTAGATCCGATTTTCCAGACTGCGTCGGGAGGGAATGCCGAGGCCTTCGTCGAGTTCGCAAACATAGGCCACATGCAACATATCATCGGCTTCGATCACCGGGGAGAGGTCGCCGCGGTCGAGGCCTTCAATCGCCGTGTGGAAGCGTTCGTCGATATCGCTCAATTTAGCGTTTTCGATAAACGCCACGCCGACGTCGGGGCCGAGATCTTCGCGCAGGGCGTTACCGCACGCGTTCGCGGACGCGAGGCTTTCCAGCGCTTGCCGGGCGGCGCTGCGGCCGAGGGCCACTGGCGCTGATGCGTAGGCGAGGGTGTAGGACTTCTCGCCTTGCACCTTCGCTTCGCGTTTGTCGCGCAACGCCATGATGATGAACGCGCCTTCCGACGGGATCGGGTTCGACACCGCGCCGGGCGGCAAATCGCGAATGACCCGATCGATCTCCGGCGGCAATTCGCCCGGACGCACCCAACCGAGATCGCCGCCAGCGGCCGCCGAGGTGCACGCGGAGAATTGCTGGGCGACGACGGCGAAGGGGACGCCGCGACGCATTTGTTCGATTAGCTGCAAACCGCCTTGGAAATAGGCCTGGGCCTGATCGGGGGCCGGGACGGGGATACAAATTTCCGACACCAGGAATTGCTCAGTGCCCGCTTCTTCACGCATCCGATCCATAGTGCGGTCGATTTCTTCTTCGCTCACCCGGACCCGCTGGCCGAACCGGCCTTGAACGATCTGCGGCCAAACAATGCCAGCGCCAATCTGAGCGCGCAGGCTTTCCACGGCGACGCCGTTTTGGGCCAGTGAGGACGTTAATTGATCGACCGTGAGCCCGCTTTGACCCGCCATCTGGGCGAGGTCGGCGTTAATGTCGGATTCCTCGGGCACCAATTCCCACTTTTTGGCCTCGATAAGCTTCAGACGTTCTTCAACCAGGTCGCGGATGGCGCGCGCTTCGATGGCGCCAGCCATTTCCGGCGTAATGCGGCCGCCCGAGGAGATCACCATCAGGCGCACCCGTTGCGACACGTCGAAGGTCGAGATCACCTGATCGTCGACAATGGCGGCGATGGCGCTAATTGGTCCGCGATAGCTCGGCGGCACGTTGGCTGTGGGGTCCGCCGGCGTGGCTTGGCCGGCTTCCGGCAGCACCTGTGCGCTCGCCGGCATCGCGAAGCAGGTCGCAAAAGCGACGGCAAAGCTCGCCTTTTGGAGCCACTTCTTGATGAAACTATTTGAATTTACATGAAAAAACGCCATGTCCTCACTCTCAATTCTAGATTGGCGAACACTCGTCGATGGCGTTTCCGCTCAGGATTGGCGGGTTGACGTATCGTCGTCCAAGCATTCGCCGCGCCCCATCGCCTCGATTGGTCATCTTCATTGCCACAAAACGCGGCGTGCTGGAACCGGCGACGGTGAATTGCGTGGCAATCCTAAGGATGTCGCAGAAGCGGGCCGAAGCGTCGCTGATCGTTTCCAAGGAACTCAAATTAATCCACCAGAGATTTTAGCGTAAACCGCACCAGGAACGCGTCGTCTGTTTGCCCGTCCGCGTCAAGCGTCCGGTCCCGGCGATAGGCTATTTCGAACAGCGCGCAATCGTCTTGATAGGCGATCGAGAAGTTCTGGTCGATGGTCTGGTTCGCGAGCAAATCCTCCCGCCAGCCGAAGCCCGCCTGCCAATGGTCGGTCAGCCGCAGCCGCACCCGCGTGGTCAGTTCTTCTTCGCGGTTAAGGCCGTCGCCCGCGCTCTCCGCGGCGAGACGCAAATAGGTGGCGTTGCCGCTAACCCGCCAGAGGCTGAGATAGGCGTTCGATTCAAGCCGCTTCAGATCGCCAAATCCGCTGTCGAACCGGAACCGGCTGTTGACCCCGACAATATTGCGATACTTGATGTTGAGCGAGCCGACGATATCCGATCGCGTGTCGCCGAGGCCGTTGGGAAATTCATCCGGCGTGTCGGCGCCGAAGTTGAAGGCGTTGGTTTCCTGCAGCCTGAACTGTTGCCCAATCTCGCCGACGATCGATACTCCAGCGTCTAACTCGGCGCTGGCCGCGACCCCGACGTTCAGCCGCTGGCCATCCTCAAGCGCGTCGTAACCGGTCGACTTATTGTAGTCGAACAGGTTTGCGAAATCGAATTCGACGCTTCGAGAGTCTTCGTTGATCGCCGTGCCATCGTTCACGTTCGCGGGCGACGCCACCAGCTGGACGCGCGGTTCGATGAAATAGCGCGCGTTCTTCGATTGCTTGGCGAGGGGATAGGACCACTCGACGCCGACGGTGGGAACGATCCGGACGTCGGTGTCTTTTGTCTCGCCGTCGGCCTTGACGAAGACAGGCGCACCCCGCGTCGCCTCCGTGCCTTGGTCGATGTCGCGGTAAGTGAAGAGATCGCCGCGGGCCTCGGCGAAGGCGGTTAATTTGTGGCCTGACTTGGTGATATGGTCGGCCGACCAATGCGCGCTCGCGCTCAGGCGTTGATAGTCTGCGCCTTCCGTGCGTTGGAGGCGGGCGAAATTGGCGTTGAGCCTCGCCGTACCGCCGGCGACCTCGAAGCCGCGATGCCGGTAGTCGATCTGCGGCAGCACATACGGCGTCAATCCGTCGACGTCGCTTCGGCGCAAGCCTTGGAAGACGTAGGATTCAGCCTTTAGCGAATGAGGGCCATTGGTCCATTCCGCAAAGCCGTTAGAGCGCAGTCGATTGGATTGGGTAGTGTCGATTTCCCGGCGCAGGTCGCCGCGGCGGAGGATCCGATAGCGGCGCAGAAAATTGTCGTCCGAGGTGCGTTCGACGTCGTAGCCAATCTTGAAATTGTCGCCGAAGCGACGGTGCCCCTTGCCGAAGATATGCCAGCGCACGGAGGGCGCGTCGGGGTCGTCTTCGACATTGTCGAAATCGATGATGCTGCCGGACAAGACTTGGTAAGCATTGTCGTCACGACGCCGGTATTCGCCTTGCCAAAGCACCCCGTCCTTAGTCGTGTACCGAGGGAAAAACGTCGCGTCCTGGGAGTTCGAAATCGCCAAATAATAGGGTAATTCGAAATGAAAGCCCTGCAGCGAAGAGGTGCCGAATCTGGGCGAAAGAAAACCGGACTGCCGTTCGACCGACGGGTCAGGCCCTTGGATGAGCGGCGTATACAGGATCGGCACGCCCTTCAGCTCGAAAAACGCATGATGGAATCGCAAGACCCGGCGTTCTTCGTCGCGGACGACGCGCAGCGCTTTCAGCCGCCAGGTCGGAATCTTGCCTTCGCCTTCGTCATTGCAGACCGAGCATGCGGTGTAGACAGCTTTGCGTAACCGGGTCTTCGCGCCTTGTTCGCGCACGGCGGAGTCCGACGCCAAGCGCGCGTTCTGCGCTAAAAGGGCGCTGAAATTGGTCGCCAGGCCGTCGCGCAAATCGCCGGTCAGCTCCACCCGGCCGGCGAACACCGTTTCGAGCTTTTCGTCGGTGATCGAGACATTGCCGTCAGCGATGACGACATCAGTATCGGGATAATAGATCAGGCGATCCGCGCGCAAAAAGCGGTCGCCGAAGAACGCGCGCACATTGCCTTCCGCGACGATCGGGCCGGTTTCTTCGTCGCGCGATACGAAATCCGCTTCGAACAGAACTTCTTCGTCTTTTTTGCGCTCGATTGGTTCGGAAACGACGATGTCGCGCAACTCCGGCGCATCCGACTGCGCGGCGATCGCGGCGGTCGAGACGACGCCGCCGCTGCACGCGAATGCGGCGCCGGCGTACAATCCTCGGGTGAGAAGGCTTTCCGCCAAAACAGCCTCTTAGTTGAACAAAAACACGCGTGTCGACACGCAGAAACAGCGGCGGGGCCGACGGGCTCGCCGGACCGACGATCCAATGCTGTTGTGGCTTAAATTGGGGACCGGATGCAAGGCCGAAACCTTCCTCATATCAGTATCTTGGAGCGATGCGCTGATAGAAATTCGCGCGCGCTAGCCCTCTTCCAGGTGCAATAGGCCCGTGACCGCAATAATCAAGCCAATAACCCCGGGCGCCCAAGCGGCCATCATTGGCGGCGCGGCGCCGGATTCCCCCAGCGCGGCGGCGACTTCGGTGACGAAATACATGCCGAAACCGACGGCCACAGCGGCGATGATCAATTTAAAAGCGCCGCCGGATCGAACCGGTTTCAGCGAGAAGATCGCGGCGATCATCACCATGGCGACAAGTTTTAGCGGCGTCGAACACAAATCATGAAACCGCAGATTGTAGCGGACCGTCGGAAGGCCGGCGGCCTCGGCGATGCGGATATAGCGCGGCAGGTCCCATAGAGACATGGTTTCGGGCAAGGGCGTTCCCTCGCTGAAATCCTCCACGCTCAAATTCGTCGGGATCAAATAGATCGGCGCCTTGCGGGGGATCTTCGAATTCGGGGTTTTGACGCTTGCGTTTTGCAGCTCGAGGGTGCGATCGACCAGGCGGGCGGAGGGCGCGTCAATCCGCTCCACAAATTGCGAGTCGGCCGTTAGCCGCCACACGGTGATGTTGGAGAGCATGGCGTCCGCTTGATTGAGCGAATCGGCGTTGATCAACAAGGTCGTATCGCCGTCGCGTTGGCGCAGCCAAATCCCATCGCCGAAAATCTGCACCAGGCTGGTGGATTTGCCGCGAATGTCATTTTTCATGCGTTCGGAAAACGCCGTCATGGTGGTCGCGGCCGGGTCGACGAAAACGATGAGAATGACGCCGACGAAGGCAGCGAACATGGCTGGCGGCGCGATCAACTTCCAGATCGACAAACCGGCCGAGCGCATGACCGATAATTCCGATCGACGATTGAGTTGAGCGAACAGCCAAAGGCCGCTGAACAGAAAAATGAACGGCGTCAGCAATTGCGCCAGCCCAGGAGTCCTGAGCGCCGTTATTTGCAGCGCGAAGACAAAGCTTCCGTCAGCGTATTTGCCGGCAAAGCGCAAATTTTCGACGAAATCGGCGATAAAGATCAGCGCCGCCAACGCGCCATAAAGCATCACGATGGTGACGATCATTCGGCTTAACAAATACCAGAAGAGCATCAGAGGCGGCATCTCACGCCCTCGATGTTAGCGGGCGGCGGGGAATGCCGGCGCGTTTGATATTATGGATAAGCCCGCCCGAATTGATGTCGGATAGGAGCAACATTAAAGCGATGCACGGGACGATCGGCAGCGCGTAGATCATCCAATACGCGCCGCTTTCGCCCGCTGCCGATTGGGCGACAAATGCGGCGATCCGCAAGCCGCCCGCAGCGATGCACACAAGGCCGATCCGCAAGCCGTAGCCGCGGCGACTATATTGACCGCCGATCAGTCCATAGACCGCCAACAGCACATAGGTCATGGGGTAGAATGGCGCCGCCAATCTCGCATGACCTTCAGCGACGAGCTTGCCGGCGTTTTCGCGATCCCATTTTTTGCTCATATCCGGGCGCAATAGCTCGTGCAGATAGCGCTCGGTGAGTTCGAGCTCCAATTGGCCGGGTTGTCGGCCAAGGCTAGAGATATTGATCGACGTGTTTTCGAACAGGACGATGTCCACAAGTCCCGTCGTGTTGGATCGTTTTTGGGCGTTGCCGACGTAGAGTTTTAGCACCGGGCCATCGTCGGTCTCGGTAAGGCGGCCATATTTGGCCATATAAGTTTCTTCCGTGTCGCCGCCGCGATAGTCATTCACCACCAAGCCGCGGAAGCCGCCGTCGCTGAGCGTTTCCTCGATATACACCGTGAAGCCGTCGCCAAATTTGGTGAACTCGCCGCTGCGCAAAACCGCTGAAGCGATGTCCGCCCTGATCTCAGCGATTTGTTGTTTGAGTTCCCGATAACTTCGCGGCATGAGATCGAGATTGATCCACAAGGTGACGAAGGCGCCGATGAGCGCCACGGCGAACAGGGGGGTCGCGAGACGCATCTTGCTGACGCCCGCCGCGAACATCACCGCAATCTCGCTATCCGCATGAAAGCGCTGCAGGGTGAAAAGAGTCGCCCCAAAAATCGCGAATGGGATAACGACGATCAGCAAACTGGGAATCAATAGGACAGTGAGCCACAAAAACGCGATCCAGCCTTCGCCATGGTCAATGACCAGTTCAAGCCGCTGCATACTCTGGGTGAGCCACACGACCAACGTGATCACCACCACTGAAAACAGCAAGGGCGTCACCATCTGTCTGACAATGTAAAGATCGATCCGACTCATCTCGATGCTTTGCCGATTGGTCTTGCCAAATGCTCGAATTTATTAACTTTTTCGACGACCGTCATCACTCTTTGTAGCGTGTTTCTTAGGCGCGTCGAGGCCTTGCGCCGGCTTTTCGAGCGTGTTCAGCGCGCCCGTCTCCGTAATCGCCCGGGTCGTCTGGGTTAGGTCGCGGTACGAATGAATCGATGGTGGCGCATTCAGGAATTAGCGAAAGCCGCGATCCGCGCTTGCGCGCTTCAGTGCATTGGTGGCAACAAGAGTGAGGAAGAATCAAACCAAGAAGGTCGTAGCTCATTTTCGGCGCCGAACAAAAATAGGGAATAGAGATGAAAGTCAGTTTTTCAAAAGCTGCGTTGCCAGCTTCGGGCGCGGTCATCATACCGTGCTTCGCCGACGGCGCGCCGTCGGCGGCTTATAAACAAATTGACAAAGCCACCCGCGGAGCGATGGCGAAGGCTGCGAAAGCCGCGGGCTTCGCAGGCAAAAGCGGTCAAACCCTAGATCTCGCCGGCCTTTACGGGCATGAGACCCGGCGCGTCGTTTTGGTCGGCGCCGGCAAGTCGGCGGCGTTTGACGCGCTCGCCGCAGAACGGGTCGGTGGGGATGGCGCCGGCCAAGTGCTTAGGACCAAGGAAAAGTCCGCCGTCTTCGCGCTCGACGGCTTTTCTTGCGATGGGCTGAGCGACGGTGAAATCGCCGCCCATATCGCCGCTGGCGCACGGATGAAATCTTATCGTTTTGACAAATATCGCACCCAGCTGGAGCGCGGGCAAAAGCCGTCGCTGTCAAAAATAGCGATGAACACGCCGGCGACGGACGCGCGCGCATTTTTCGGCGCCTTGGACAAAGTCGTCGATGGCGTGTTTTTGACCCGCGATTTGGTCTCCGAGCCCGCGAATATCCTGTACCCGGAGAGTTTCGCCGAGCGGTGCCGCGAGCTGGAGGAGCTCGGCGTCAAAGTGAAGATCCTCGGCGAAAAAGAAATGGCCAAATTGGGCATGGGATCGCTGCTCGGCGTCGGCCAGGGCTCGATCCGCGAATCGAAGCTTGTGGCCATGGAATGGATGGGCGGCGACAAGGACGATCCGGTCGTCGCGTTCGTCGGCAAGGGCGTGACGTTCGACACCGGCGGCATCTCCTTGAAGCCTGGCCCGGGCATGGAGGACATGAAATGGGACATGGGCGGGGCCGGCGCTGTCACCGGCGCCATGGCGGCGATCGCCGGCCGAGAGGCGAAGGCGAATGTCGTCGGCGTGATCGGCCTAGTAGAGAACATGCCGGACGGCAACGCCCAGCGCCCGGGCGACGTAGTCACCGCCATGTCGGGCAAGACCATTGAAATCCTCAACACCGATGCGGAAGGCCGGTTGGTTTTGGCGGATGCGATCTGGTGGACCCAGGAGACATACAAGCCGAAGACGGTGATCGACCTGGCGACCTTAACCGGCGCGATCATAATTTCCCTGTCGCACGAATTCGCCGGCTTGTTCACCCAAGACGACGAACTCGCCGGTCAGCTGACCGATGCGGGGGCTGAAGCCGGCGATTTGGTTTGGCGTATGCCGCTCACCAAGACCCACTATGACATGATTAAGTCGCCTATCGCCGATATGAAAAATATCGGCGGCCGAGACGGCGGCTCGTCCACGGCGGCGGCCTTTATCGGCAATTTCGTCAAGGACGGGCAATCTTGGGCGCATCTCGACATCGCCGGCATGGCCTGGTCGAGCAAGGACAAACCGACCTGTCCAAAAGGCGGCACCGGCTATGGGGTCCGGCTGCTCGACGCTTTTGTAAAGAAAAACTACGAAAACTAGCCCGGCGGCGGGAGCGCGGCCTGCGGCGACGCAGCGCTGCTATAACGCCTCGAATTTCCAGGACGACGACGGCATACTCCCGTCGTCGTCTTTCTTTTGCCTAGGAGCGCATCAATGAGTTTCGCCACCCCCATTCGCGACATGAAATTCACCCTTGACCATATGGCGGGGTATCGCGACCTAGCCGGCGCCGCCGCTTATCCTGAATTGTCGGATGATCTCAGCGACGCCATCCTCGAAGAGATCGGCAAGTTCTGCGACAACGTGATCGCGCCGCTAAATTGGGATAGCGACCAAAACGGTTCGGCGCTTGAAAATGGCGTGGTGCGAACGTCGCCGGGCTTCAAAGAAGCCTACCAGCAATATGCCGAAGGCGGCTGGAACTCATTGGCGTTTCCCGAGGAATTCGGCGGCCAGGGATTGCCGGGCACCCTTGCCGTGGCGCTGGTCGATGCGCTCAACGCCGCTTGCATGTCGTTCGCCATTGGCACGACGCTGACGACGGGCGCCGTGAAAACGATCCTCCACGCCGGGACCGACGAGCAAAAGCGCCTTTATCTGCCGAAAATGATCGCCGGAGAATGGACCGGCACCATGAATTTGACCGAACCTCAGGCCGGTTCGGATCTATCCGGTATCCGGACTAAAGCCGAACCTGTCGGCGACGGCCGTTATAAGATC